>JAOPWF010000496.1 GCA_025965815.1 Mycobacterium sp. | reverse complement strand
TCCTCGGCGCGCGCTCGCTTGTATCCTGCGCACGCAAGATCGCCGACTACGATCAGGTCGTTCGCAGAGTGACCTCGGCGCCCTCGACGGCCGACGCCGAGACGGTCGCTGAGACAATTGTCGAGCTGGTTGCCGCCGGCGACCCGCCAATGCGCGTCCCCGTCGGCGAGGTCAGCGCGGCTAGACTCCAATCGAAGCTCGCATGGATGCAGAGCGACCTCGACCGGTGCGCGGCGCCGGGGAGTAAGCGCCGAGCTGCCCTCGCTGGGTCGAAAAGCCCGCGCACAGGCCCATGACACCTCAAACTCGGCAGAAGCGAACCTGGCAGACACGTGATACGCGACGCGAGGAGATCATCGCGGCAGCGGCCCACCTGTGGGCGGCCCGCGGATATCACGCCGTCGGGATCGCCGAGCTGTGCAACGTTACGGGCATAGGCAAGGGAGCCTTCTACCATCACGTGGGCTCCAAGGAGGAGATCCTCTTCGAGATCCACAATCGGTTCGTCGATCCAATGCTCGTGTACGGACGCGACATCCTCGATGCGGATCTGCCTCCCTACGAGGCGCTGCGCTCGCTAGGGCAACGGTCGATCCTCAACATCGCCGTCCACCGCGAGCACTGCGCAGTGTTCATCCGCGAGATGATGGCGCTTGGCCCTGAGCGGCTCGAGCAGGTTCGATCCAAGCGCCGCGAATTTCGGGACATCGTCGCCGAGCTACTCCAGCGCGGCGTCGACAGCGGCGAATTCAAGCCCGTGCCCGTAGGAATCGCCACCCAGGCGTTTCTGGCCTTGCACAACTACGTGTACACATGGATGCGGGAAGACGGCGAGTTCACGCCCGAAGACATCGCCGAGATCTTCGACAGGATCTTCCTCGAGGGCATCGCCGCGCGCTGACCGCGATCATCCCCCCGCGGGCCCGTGATGCCCAGCTCCTCGTCGCGTCGACCCCGCCGCAACTCGAAACGCACAGTCGCGAAGGAACGGACGACGATCTGTGCCGCTTGCCTGACGGCTTGGTCGGCGCACGCGCCTGAGTCGCTAAAACGATCCCACCCGACTTAGCGCGTGATGTATTGTACCGGTGGGTCGGTAAACAAACTCGGAGGGCGGAGATGGGGTTCACGATCGGCGTCGATATCGGCGGAACGTTCACCGACTGCGTCGTGCTGAACGAGGGACGGGTCATAGCCACCGGCAAGGCGCCTTCGTCCGCACCGGCCTTCCAGGAAGGCTTCATCGCGGCGATCGAGATCGCCGCTTCGAGCCTTGACCGAGACGCGCGCGACCTGCTCGGCGACACCGACGCAATCCTGCACGGTTCAACGGTCGGCACGAACGCGCTGGTCGAGGGAAGCTACCCGCCCGTCGGGCTGATCGCGACGAAGGGCCACCGCCATACCCTGATGTTCATGCATGCGGGTGGCCGGCTGCTGAACCAGCCGGCCGAAAGCATCGCGCACATCGCCGCCCAGTCCAAGCCGGACCCGTTGGTTCCGCTCGAACTCATTGAGGAGGTGAACGAGCGGGTTACATCCGACGGCAACGTGCTCGTCGAGCTGGACAGGCAGACAGCTGAGGCCGCGGTCCGGCGACTCGCCGATCGAGGCGTCGAGAGCTTCGCTGTCGCGTTGTTGTGGTCGATGTTGCATCCGGCGCATGAGCGCCTCGTCGGCGCGATGATTGAGGAGCTCGTGCCCGGCGCGTTTGTGTCCTTGTCCTCCGAGGTCGTGCCGCGCGCGGGCGAGTATGGCCGGACAGTGGCGACAGCGATCAACGCGGCGATCGGGCCGGTGATGCGGGCGTACCTGGGCAACCTCGATGCTGGCTTACGCGATCTTGGCTATACGGGCTCGCTCGAGATCATGAGCTGCGCCGGCGGCCTTCTGAGCCTTGAGGATGCGACCGAGCTGCCCCTGCTCACCGTCGGCTCCGGACCGGTCGGGGGCATTATCGGCGCCTCCGCCCTGGGCGGAGACGACGCCGCTGTGAGCAACGGCACCTCCCCGGGAGCGAACATCATCACCGCCGACATGGGGGGCACCACATTCGACGTCGGCGTGATCCGCAACGGAAAGCCGTTGCCGACAAATTCCACATGGCACGGCGAATACGAGTACTTCGTGCCGACACTCGACATCCGCTCGATCGGGGCCGGAGGTGGCAGCGTTATCAGCTTCCACGAGCAGACCGGGACGCTAAGAGTAGGCCCCCGCAGCGCCGGCGCCTACCCAGGACCCGTCTGCTACGGCCGAGGCGGTGTCGAGCCCACTGTGACCGATGCGGATGTTGTGATCGGCTTGCTCAACCCGGACTATTTCCTGGGGGGGAAGCTGACGCTAGACGTCGAAGCGGCGCGCAGCGCATTGGAGAATGTCGGTGCGCCGCTAGGTCTGGACGCCGAGCAGACGGCCGCCGCCGCAGTCCGCATTACCGACAACCAGATGGCCGACGCGATTCGTATGGCCAGCGTCCAGCAGGGCCTTGATCCGCGCGAGTACACGTTGCTCGCCTATGGCGGCGCGGGGCCGGTGCACGCTACCGCCCTGGCACGCCAGCTCGGTGTACGGCAAGTCATCGTGCCACTGAGCAATCTGGCCTCCGAGTGGTCCGCCTTCGGGATCGCCGCGGCGGAGCCCCTCGTCGTCGCCGAGCTGCCTGTGACACTCGAGGCGCCGCTCGATGTTGAGGTCCTCAACCGTGTCTGGCGCGACCTT
>JAOPWF010000493.1 GCA_025965815.1 Mycobacterium sp. | reverse complement strand
GCATAGTAATTTGCAAGAGTGCTGGTCCATGTAGGTGGCAGTGTGACCGACGGCGAAGGTAGGTTCTGCGTCATGAACCGCAATTTCTAGCAACGTTATTTGCAGTGTGTAGCAGATCCTCTTTCATTGCTCGTTACTCGTGACAACGCTGCGGGCCGCAGTCACAATTGGGCATTCGCGTGACTGACAAATGCGCGTGATCACCGGGGGGTGAGGGTCATGTTGTCGAGCGCTGCGGTGTCGCGGGCCCGTCGGCCGGACGCCGATGACACGGTCCGGCCTTCGTGGCCCGTCCCTAGTCTCGTCGGACGGGCGGGCTCCACGAACGGGCGTCCCAGTGCCGTCCGCATACCCGATGAAGCTGTCGGCATTAGTCCGGGGGCGGCCCGCCGGAGCGGTTCAGAGCTGACCCAGGGGGCCCCGGAGAACGGTTATCGAATTCCAGCCGCAAGCGTCCTCATAGTTGATGACTGCACGCTCCATCGCGAAACCCTGGCAGCTGTCCTAGGCGCCAACGAAACGGCCACCGTCGACCTGGCATGGGATCTGTCCTCTATGTCCACGGTGCTCCAAAGCCGTAAACCGTCTGTCATCCTGCTGAGCATGGCGACCCGCGACAGTACGGCGTTGCTGCGGACAGCCTTGGACATCCGCCCGGACGTCAAGGTGATTGTTCTGGCTATTTCGGAGGACGAGGAATCGAGTATCGTTGCGTGCGCAGAGGCGGGTGTCGTCGGCTACCACCTACTGACCGACTCGCTCGTCGATCTGCTCGGGTTGATACGGAGAGTCGCTGACGGAGAGTCGATGTGCTCCCCCCGCGTTTCCGCGATTCTGCTCCGCCGTCTCTCGCAGCTGGCTTCCCAACGGTTGCCGACGGCGGCGGAGCTACTTCTTACTGCCCGTGAGGACCAAATCCTGAGAATGCTGGAGATAGGCCTTTCCAACCGGGAGATCGCAGCGCAGCTGTATATCGCGGTTCACACGGTCAAGAACCATGTCCATAGTGTGCTGTCGAAGCTCGGTGTCCGCACTCGCGCAGAGGCTGCGGCCCTCAGCCGTACGATGACGCGCCCCCAGACAGCGACGCGCGAACTCGGCACAGGACTGCCGATCGGTTACACCGACGGCCAAGACTTGTGGGACCGCACTTACCGGGCGGGATTGACGCGGCATGGCAACCGTCGATCGGGTCGAGGGACAGCCGACCTGTGCGGACGGCCCCACATCGATGAGGAGCAACCATGTCCGGCCTGCGCCGGGTAGGCGCCGGCGAACGTCATCGGCGCGGGCCTCTGGGCTGCGCGGCCCTGTCGTCACCGCTGACACCAATCCATGCTTCCCCACCAACAGGAATCGTTGCCTGCCGGTCAGCCGCGGCGCCCGCCGGCATCGTGGCGTCTGGCGCCCAGTGGTTGGTGAGCACCAGTTCGGCATCAGTTTGTGCCGGCGCTCAGTTCGGGCAGGAGGATGGCGACCAGCGCTTCAGCGTGAGCCTCAATCCAGTTGGCGTCAACAGGGTCTCGGCCGGTAAGCAGGCGAACTTCGGGCGCGTTCACATACGGCAGTGATGCCGCGCCAACGAGCACGTAGTACAGGATCTCGTGGTCAATAGGTGCCGCAACGCCGGCCTCGCGAAGAATCTCCCAGCCCGGCCGGATGCCATCGAAGAACGGCTTCACGTGCGTATCGGTCATCCAGGTCAACCGGTCGCTGGCCGCGGTGCCCTCATGCACCATGATCTGGTTGAGTTCAGGGTGCTCGGCTGCGAACCGCACGAATCGACGTATCGCGTCGGCAAAGGCCGCGGCGAGCGCCGGCACGTCAGTACCAGTGAGCTTGACGCCATCGAATGCGTCCCGCAGAAGCCCGAAGAGGTGATCCACCGCAGCCGTCCACAGCGCCGCTTTCGACTCGAAGTGGTAATTGATCTGCGGCTGGTGTGCCTGAATGCGCCCCGCTATGGCACGCGTCGACGCGCCGTCGAAACCCTTTGCCCCGAACTCGACCAGCGCCGACTCCAGCAGGGCCTCCCGGATATCTGCCCTGGTCCGGCGACGGCGCACCTTGTTCGGCGTTTGGGTCTTCCCTTGCATCCGCCCAAGTGTACTCTTGTTATCATTCGATAATAACAACGAAAGCTGGGGCCTATGAGCGCTACCCACAAGGCCACGAACCGCGGCCGAGATGGCGCATCGGTGCGTCTCAATGTCGAAGGATCCGTTTCCAGGCACCGACGGATCGAGACATGCTGCCGTCGGAGCGGCGGCTGTTCGTTCGGACCCACCGGGCCTGCGTATTCGGGTACGGCCGCCGGACGGACGGGCCGGCGATATCGACCGTCTACTACGTCCCCGCTGAGGACGGTGACCTGTCCGTGGCAACGATGGCCGATCGGGCCAAGGCCACTGCCGTAACCCGCAACGGCAGAGTCAGCCTCTGCGTACCCGACGAGACCTGGCCCTTCGCCTACTTGCAAGTCTACTGCGACGCTGTGATCGACGACGACGGCGAGATACTCATGGACGTGATGATTGCGGTAGCCGAACGCATGTCGGGACGGCCGTTGGCACCGGAGCTGCGCCCCGCGATCAAAGCTGTTGCAGACGATGAGGGGCGGATGCTGGTGCGCTGCTGTCCAAATTCGACGTGCGTGACGCCACCACGACACTTGCACCGCAACGACAGGAGGAGCCGCTCACCCAGTGGGCCTCGGCCTCCATGCCCTGGGACGCTTCCGATCCCCCAGGCAAATACGATGTTCCGAGCCTCCAACGCGGAAGGGCGCGGTTGAACGTGCGACTCCACCAACCGATTTAAGGTCCGACAGGCCTATTGTGCGGCGTGGGGCGAATCCGTTGCGTGAGAACGTTCTCGAGTCAGTGACGACGCCGACGCACTTCGGGACCGAGTCGCAGTGGCTATTGCGGCAGGCGGGTACGCGGCGTTGCTGCTGGCGTCAGCGGCAATTGGGGTCAGCGCCAACGACACTGGCGTTAAGGAACGCAATTCTGGAAGCCATGGTCACGTCCTCTTCTGCGACGTCCACGCAGGCCCTGCGCGACGCTCGTCGCTACGGGCCGCCGGTTTCCACAGCGCTGGCGGAGGATCCGCCTGTCCTGCAGGCAGTGGGTGCTGAGTACGCCGCCCCCTCCACCACTACTTCCGACGGCGGGAAGGCCGCATGACCCGCGCCGTTGTGGTGGGAGGATCCCTCGGCGGGCTCACCGCAGCGTTGGTTCTGCGGGACCAGGGATGGACGGTCGAGGTGTTGGAACGGAGTCCGATTCCGCTGGAGGGGCGGGGGGCCGGTATCGTCGCGCACCCGACAACGGTGCGCTATCTCGTCGAGCGGACCGGGAAGGCGATCAGCGACATCGGGGTGCCGGCCAGCAGGCTTCGGTATCTCGGGAGCGACGGCTCGGTCGCCCATGAGCAACCGTGCGAATTCCGGTTCGCGTCGTACTTCGAGTTGTATCGCGGGCTGCTGGACGCCTTCGGCACCGAGCATTACCACCTGTCGCGTGAGCTTGTGCATCTCGATGACCGCGACGATGAGGTCATCCTGTCAGTTACCGACGGTCAGACGTTCGCTGCCGACCTTGTGGTGTACGCCGACGGCATCCGTTCCACGGGACGCCGAATGCTGGTGCCCGAGGCTCGATCCCGCTATGCGGGATACGTCGCCTGGCGCGGCACCATCGACCGTGACGAGCTCAGCGGACGCACGGCGAGGGTCCTACGCGACGCGATCACCTACCGGATCCTCCCGCATGGCCACCTGCTGACTTACCCGATTCCGGGCCCGGACAGCTCCGTGCTGTGCAACTGGCTCTGGTATCGGAACGTTGCTGCGGGAAACGATCTCACCGAGCTGCTCACCGACCGTAACGGTTCCACGGCCGAGTTGACCGTGCCACCCGGATCGGTCCAGACCCGCCATCTCACGGAGCTACATTCAGCGGCCGACACCGAGCTTCCGGCGGCGCTCGCCGAGGTTGTCCGACGCAGCGCTGAGCCGTTCATCCAGGTGATCGTCGATCTGGAAGTGCCTCGAATGGCCTTCGGGCGAAGCTGCCTGATCGGCGACGCGGCGTTCGCGCTGCGTCCACACACCGGTGTGGGCACCGCCAAGGCGGCCGACGATGCCTGGCAGCTGGGCTACGCGCTGCTCGGCGCCACTGCGAAGGAGGTCTCACGCCGGCTGAAGGCCTGGGGGGCCCATCAGCTGCCGGTGGCGCGGCGTGCGATGCAACGGACACGCGCGGCAGGTCAACGCCTACAGGTGGAAGGCACCTGGCGGGTTGGCGAGCCGCCCCCGTTCGGGCTCCACGTATCTGGGGACAGTGCTCTGCCGGTTGGCCAGGGACAACGGAAACGACAAGGAAACGCTGATGCACAAACCTTCGGTGCGCGTCGTTCGACGTGACCAGCTCTCCGACGACACGCCGCAGACCTCGGGACTGGTCCGGCACGTCGCCTTCGACAGCCGCAACGCCGACGCCAACGTGCTGAGCGCGTTCCTCACCGTGGTGCAGCCCGGCGCGGCGACCGGTGCGCACCACCACGGCGATCAGGAGACAATCCTGTACGTGGTTGAAGGCACCGCCAGGTACCGGTGGGGCGAACATCTGGAGCACGTCGTTGAGGCCGGCCCGGGAGACTTCGTTTTCATTCCGGCGCACACGGTGCACCAGGAGATCAACGCATCCGCCGACAAACCGACCGTCTGGGCTGTCACCCGTTCGGATCCCGATCCGATCGTCGTCAACCTCCCCGAGTTGGACAAGTTCGCCGAGCCGGCTGCCCGGAAGTACTCCCACCCCTGATCCGCCCCGCCCGAGCGTGACGTGCGGCGACTAGCCACCGGGCACCATCGGAGACAGGGCGTTGGTTTGCAGCCACGCGAGAACGCAGAGCCCAAGGAGCAGGATCACGCTGCACCACAGGACTTTACGCAGGATGTCTCCCTCTCGGCCCTGCAGTCCCACAGCGCTCGCGGCGAGGACCAGGTTCTGCATGGCCACTGCTTTGCCCTGCACGCCCCCGCTGCTGTTGGTGGCCGCCATCAACAGCGGTGAGACACCAACGCGGTGCGCGGCGGAAACCTGCATCGCACCGAACAACACGTTGGACGAGGTGTCCGAACCTGTGAGGACGACCCCGAACCAGCCGAGCACACCAGACAGCAGGGCGAACGCGTTTCCGGTGCCCGCTGCCCACACGCCAAGCTGGTGAGCCATTCCCGACAGGTTCATCACATAGGAAAGGGCGAGCACAACGCTGATCGAAATGATCGCCCAGCGGATCTGCTCGAGCGCCCTCCCGTAGCAGCCGAGAGCGCGCTTCGCCGAAACCCCAAGGATGCAGGCGGTCGCTATCCCGGTGATCAGCAGAATCGTGCCGGATGAGCTGAGCCACTGAAAATCGAACACGGTAATCGGCAGTGGTTTGCCCGACCGATCTTCCAAATGCAAACCAGGCCAGGTGAACGAGAACCCGGTTCTGGCCACGGCACGCTGGACGGGCCCGATGAACGCCGTGGTCGCGTACAACCCGACGAGTACGACGTACGGTGAAAAGGCGACTGCGATATCGCGACGTGAGTCTCTTTGTGGCGGTGGGTCATTGGCTGGTTCGGCGGCTTCGCGCGGAGGCTTCCAGAAGTGGAGCAGGGCCATCAGCGCAAGCGTCGACACCACCGCGGCGCTGAGGTCGGTGAGCTGGTACGCGAACAGGTTTGAGCACAGCAACTGGCCCGCACCGAAGCCGAGGCCTGCGACCGAGGCCGCCGGCCACAGCTGACGCAGTCCCCGCCGGCCGTCAAGCAGCAACAGCAGGGCGAAAGGAACCAAGGCCGCGATTATCGCGGACTGCCGACCGACCATCTGGCCCAACAGCGGCTCGGGGAATGAGGTCACTTTTGCCAGCCCCTGGATGGGATTGCCCAGCGAGCCGAACGCGGCCGGCGCGGTGTTGGCGAAAAGAGCGACCACGGCGGCTCGCATGGGGTTCAGCCCCAAGGCGACGAGCATGACCGAGGTGACCGCGATCGGGGTACCGAACCCCGAAATGGACTCGATCATCGCGCCGAAGCAATAGGCGACGAGTAGCGCTTGAATCCGCCGATCGGCAGACAGCGAGGAGAATGTGCGGCCGACAACGTCGAAATACCGGGTGGCGTGCTGGAGTTTGTTGATCCACACCGCGTTGAGGATGATCCACACGATCGGGAACAGGCCGAACGCGGCGCCTTCGGTAGCCCCGCTCACCGCTTCGCGGAGCGGGAGGTGAAACATCGTCACCGCGAGGATCACACCCAATGCGAGGCTGATCAGCCCGGCCCAGTATGCCCGCATCCGGACGATACCCAACAGGACCAGCAGCGTCAGCAAGGGCGCCGCTGCGGCGAGCGCGTGCACCTCCCTAGGGGACGGACTTGCCGGCTAACACCTCGCCAACCAGCGGCACAGGGTGCCACGCGATGCCCCGGGTGCCGGGCTCCGTGGTCTGGATTGCCGGAAACATGCGGTCACCGTCAGTCATGCGCGCAGGAACTCCAGCGCGACGTCCACGCCACTGGGGCGGATAGGAACGCCGGCGAGCTGCAGTCCCATCTGCACTCCGGCGAGGGCCCCGATAAGGGTCAGGTCGTTGAGATGGCCGAGGTGACCGATCCGGAACACCCTTCCGGCGAGCCTGCTCAGGCCGGCACCGAGGGACATGTCGAAGCGGGTCAGGATGATGTCGCGGACCTGGTCGGCGTCGTGCTCGTCAGGCAGCAGGACCGCCGTCAGCGACGAGGAGTGCGCACGCACGTCCAGGCAGACGACGTCCAGGCCCCACGCCCGCACCGCTGCCCTGGTGGCCGCCGCATGGCGGGCATGTCGCGCGAACACGTGCGGGAGGCCTTCGTCGAAGAGCATCGTCAGCGATTCCCGCAGACCGTACAGCAGGTTGGTGGGTGGCGTGTAAGGGAAGAATCCGTTCCGATTCGCGGTGAGGATCGGCTGCCAGTCCCAGTACGACTTGGGCAGGCCGGCGCTGGCCGAGGCCGCGAGCGCCTTCTCGCTCATGGCGTTGAAGCTCATCCCGGGCGGCAGCATCAGCCCCTTCTGCGAGGCAGCGACCGTGACATCGACACCCCACTCGTCGTGCCGGTAGTTAATGCAGCCGAGCGAGGAGACCGTGTCGACTAGCAGCAGCGCCGGATGGCCGATGCTGTTGATCGCTTTGCGGACTTCGGCGACCTGGCTGGTCACCCCGGTGGACGTCTCGTTGTGCACGAGGCAGACCGCCTTGACTGCTCGTGCCCTGTCGGCGGTAAGTTTTTCCGCGACGAGTCTGGGGTCCACTCCGTGACGCCAGTCCCCGGGAACGAAGTCGACGACAAGTCCGAGCTTTCCGGCCATCTCCCGCCACAGCGTTGCGAAATACCCAGTCTCGAAGGCCAATATCCTGTCGCCAGGGCTGAGCGTGTTCACCAGTGCGGCCTCCCAGGCGCCGGTCCCAGAGGCTGGGTAGATCACCACAGGGCCCGTGGTGGCCAGTAACGAGCCGAGTAGATCGAGCACCTCGAGGGCGAGGGCCTGGAACGCCGGCCCACGATGGTCGATAGTCGGCGCGGCGATAGCCCGTAATACTCGGTCGGGGACATCGGTGGGGCCGGGTACCTGTAGGAAATGACGGCCGCTGGGATAGCTCATAAAAGTTCTTCTTCCTCTCCCCCGGTCAGTCGCCCGCAGCACGTCGCACGGACTTGCCCTCCGGTCACAACGGATCTGAGAACGGTGCGGACGCCGTTAGGGCGTCACACCGACGGGCAGCAGAAGGTCGACACCAGGGGACGTAGGCGTCGGCTCCACGCGTCTGGGTGGCGCCGGCCGCCTATATCCGCCGCCCAGCCACGTCATTGCCCGCTTTAAGAATTGCCGTCGAGCACATCTGTGTCATCACCGTCGGCGCCTATCAATGCCTGACGCCTGCCGGAATCGGTGCCTACCGGTCAGCATGCAAGCGCCGCACCCACCGGCGTCCCGAAGTCGTGTCCGGGAACCAATCGGCCTGCAAAGCTTGCTGGTAGCAAGGACACGGATCGGATCGAACCGAAGGATGGGTGCCAGTCAGATGGTGCAAGCTACGCCGAACGAGGTGCCGGCCCAGAGGAGCCGGCGCACGCGCCAGGTTGTCGGACTTGTTTGCCTAGGACGAGACCTTCTTGCGCAGCGACGATTTGGGAGATAGCCCGGCGGCAGCGACCAAGCCGATGCCGGCTGCGGCGGTGGCTGCTGAGGGCTTCGGCAACCACCGCATCGCATCGATGGCTACGCCGGGGGGTGTGCTGCGCTGGGGATCCGACTCGCGAGCCTTGTCGCAGCGTGATGGCTGCGAACGGAACAGCGAATACAGCCTGCACGCCGTGGGCGTTGTGATAGTTTCACATCGTTATTGCGCTGGATGTGTAGAAATATCCGTATCGAGGTCTTGCCTGTGAATTTTGCACACTGTCGACTGAGGTGAGCGTGGACGCCCGAACACGCCGAGCCTTCATCGAAGAGCGCGTACGAACGCAGCGTGAGGTCAGTTTCGCCGAGTTGGCCGCGGAGTTTGAGGTCTCCGAGATGACCATCCGCCGAGATGTCGACGCGTTGGAGACCACTGGCGTCGTTCGACGTGTGGTGGGCGGGGCCATCGCACTGAAAGGCAAAGATTCCGAGCCTTCGTTCGAAACGCGGGTCGCTGATGCCGCAGAAGGGAAGAGCCACATCGCCGACGCTGTCGCCGAGCTGATCGGTCGCAGCGAGACCCTGATTCTGGACTCCGGCAGCACCGCCTTGGCCGTGGCCCGTTCCCTGAAGGGACGCGGCCTCAGGCTGACAATCGTCACCCCCAGCGTGCTTGCGGCACTGGAGTTGGTCGACGAACCCGATACCAACGTTGTGCTCACCGGCGGCGAGTTGCGCCGGGGTGAACTGAGCCTGATCGGCCCGGCCACCGAAGACACCCTCGGCTGCTTCAACTGCGACACCTTCGTGATGGGAGTCGCCGGCATCGACGCCAACCGGGGAATTTCGGACTATCACCAGGCCGAAAGTCACGTGAAGAGGGCGGCCAGCAGACGCGCTGACCGGGTGATCGTCGCGGCCGACAAGAGCAAGCTCGGGCGTGTCACGTTCGTCAGCATCGCCGCCCTGTCCGAGATCGACATGATCATCACCGACGGCGCGCCCGAGCACCCTGCCCTCGTCGCGGCCCGCGGCGCGGGTGTTGACGTGTTATGTGTCACCGGACATGTCGAGCCCAAAGCCCTCTCCCCCGCCAATGCCTCCGCGGTGGAGCCGGTATGACCGTCCACACCATCGGTATCGACATCGGGACGACCGGCACAAAGACTGTGCTGTTCGAAGTTT
>JAOPWF010000491.1 GCA_025965815.1 Mycobacterium sp. | reverse complement strand
TCCCTACGCTGGGTGTCAGGGACCGAGAGCAAAGGGGATACGACGTGGCAACGCTTCACTATGGGGGAGAATCTCTGCCGCTGACCTTCACCAACCACTTCCTGGCCCACCTGCAGGTCGCCACCTATCAGCGGTTCGGCGAGGGCCGCGGATTCTTTCTCACCGGCACCTGTCCGGACTCTGGTGGAACGGAGGTCACGTTCTCGCAGTGGGTTTGTCCCGGTGTCCAGTTGAGTTTCAGCTACGACGTTCGCGACGAGTCCGGCAACCACGTCCCCCCGATCAAGTTGGACCACAAGGAGATCGGCGTGATCCTCGAGGCGATGAACCGGCCCGAAGGCGTACGCGCGTCGGAAGCACTGTGGCTGCCGTTTGCTGATCAGGTGTAACGCCTACAGGTCCAGCGTCAGGTGTTCACCTTGTCGGGCCCTCGACGCGCACACGAGCATCGTCCCGTCGCTGCCATCGGAACAGATCGACGAGGGTCGGGTCCGCGCGCCGTGGTCGTCCCACGCGCAGTTGAGGGCGAAAACGCCCAGTACCGCGGTGTCGTGCTCGATCGCGGCGATGAGCCACAGGCGGTCACACAGATCATTGAGACGGCGCGCGGGGTCCTCCGACGTCGGGGGAGCGAGGACATGGGACAACACGTACTCGACCTGGTCGGGGATCGGCTTGGGGTCCATCCCCCCTGGTCACCATGAAGTCGCGGAGAACCTACTCGTGGATGTCGGCGTGCGTCGCCTCCAGGCCGATGAACCCGCCTCAGCCGACAGGCACCGGGGTGACGGTGACAACCCCGGGTGCGCCCGCCGTGGGCCGGGTGCCGGCACCGCCGGGCGCCGAGCCCGCCGCAGGCTGCGAGCTGGGTTGGTCCGTTGATCCGCCGGGGGGAAGGTTGCAGTTGAGCATCAGCAGCATCTTTGCGTTCTTTCCGCTACCGACCGCCTTCTGGCTGTCGACGATGCATTTCGCTTGCGGCAGGTCATCGCCCACCGCGCCAAGGAAACCGGTGCTGACGCCCTGGTTGTGCAGAATCGCGACGGCCTTGTAATACGGCTGTCCGGTCACATCGAGCACGTTGACGCCGTTGCCCGGGTCTGCGAGCGTCGCACTCGCGCCGACCACGGCCATCGAAGCCGCGGCGAGCGTCCCGGCGCCAAGAAAAACGAGCTTCTTCACAAGACCTCCGTCGGTGTGTGTGCTGCGAAGATATCGCACAAGCGGCGCCGGAGAAACCGCTGGCCCTGAGCGGGTTGCTGGAGGCTCAGCCGCTCGGTGGATCCCCCGCCGGGCCCAGCCCCAGGTGGTGACAGATGTCGGCGAGAGTTGATCGCAGTTCAGCGAGCCGTTTCGCGCCGATCATTTCCGCGATCTCGGCGTTCAGGCGTTCACCAATGGCGAGCGCATCGGTCATCATCGCCACACCCTGGTCGGTGTACCGGACGATCTTGGCCCTGCCGTCGCGGGGGTCCGGTACCCGCTCCACGTAACCCAGGTTCTCCAACTCGGTGACCAGTTGGCCTACCGCGTTCTTGGAGACGTCCTGGGCCCGGGCGATCTCACTGGTGCGACTCCCCTCCCAGCCGAGAAACACCATCAACCGCGCGTGCGCCGGACGTAACTCGGTGTGTCCGAGTGCCTGCGAGCGAAGCAGGCTGGCGCGCATCATCCATTCGCCGAACTCGATCGCGTGACGTTGCAGCGAGTTCGTCTGAAAGTTCCGCAGCGCGGCGTCGTCGGGAGTGGCGGGCTCGGGTGGCGCGGTGCTCACCCTGGCCACCTCCTTCCGCCGCAGGTCGGCCGTCCTGTGGTTGACATCACAGGCCATTTTGGTGAAGCTGTCTTCACTATATCTCGACCGAGAGGGTGTCGATGGTCTTCGCCGCGGAACAACTCGCCCCACCCCCTACCATGGATCCGAGTGGCGTCTGGTTCTTCACCTGGGTCATTCCCATCGCCGGAAGCATATTCATCGTGCTGGCCGTCGCCGACGTGATTCGCCGACGGCGGCTGACCTGGGGCTTCCTGTTCCTGTTCAACAGCCTCGCCGTGTACTGGATGGAAACGATCGGCGACTGGGGTCAGATGCTGTTCTACAGCCCGGCCTTCGCCGAACACCACCTGCTGGACTGGCTGCCCATCAAGACCCCGAACGACCCCTTGTTCATGCCGTTCGCCTACGCGGTCTATTGGGGAGTGCACGCGCTGCTGGTGCTGTGGCTGAGCCAGTGGGTGTCATCGAGGTTCGGCTGGAGCATGCTCAAATCGATGATCGTGCTTGCCATTCCGGTCAACTACATCTGGGACTTCGTGGTCGAGGGCACTGCCACCGCGATGGGATGGTGGACCTACGACCCGGGCATGGGACCTGTTCTGGAGTGGGGGAACGGCGGGCGCATCACCCTGCTCTGGACAATCGGCATCATGTGCACATGGCCGAACCTGATCGCGTACTTGGCCGGCAAACCACCGATCCGCGGCCTGAATCATCTTGAGCGGTTCTGCCGGTTGGACCGCTACACCGTCCCGAAAAAGGCTCGCGGTGAACTCGTTTCAGCCGGCAGTGCCGACGGCGCCGGGGTCGCCGTGGCGACGAAACCCGCGCGCACGACAAAGCAGCAGGAGTTCGACGACTTCCTGAACTACGACGTCACCATCCCGCGCTGGCGCTTCGAGCTGATGCGGCTGGGCGGGTGGTTCATCGGTTTCCAGGTGAGCTTCTTCGTCCTGTTGGTCCTCCCGCTGGTGGCCTTGCGAGCGTTGACCGGCGCCGACAGCCCCTTCATTCCCTGACCCGAGAGGTGCTCAGCATGAGCATGAAAGATCTTCCCGCCGAATTCTTCCTGCCACCGGCGAGCAACGAGGCGTTGTGGTCGGAGACGATCAAGCTGGTCGCCGGATGCGTCGCGTTCATCGTGATTCTCGGCATCATCGTGGCGTTGACGCAGGGCATCGTCTTTTCGGTGTGAGTCGCCAGGTGTGAGGGCCAGTGTGAGGTGCATGTGTGAGGTGCATGTCCGCGAAAATGGAATTCGCCCCGCGTTGCCAGTCGTCGAGTCGGGGTTGAGACGACAACGCGGGGCTACCAGTGAATCGCCGCCATTGCCGGGAGCGTTACTCAACTTCCGGTATCAGTGTCTGAACGCAGCGAATCGGCAAGGGCCGCGGCCCGCGGGTCGGCGAAGACGTCCTCGAGCAGGATCGGCCGCCCGTCCGGGCCGGACAGCGGAACCCGCCAGTTGGGGTACTCATCGACGGTCCCCGGCTGATTCTGGGTCCGCCGATCGCCGACCGCGTCGACGAGCGCCAGGGCCAGCAGCTTGGACGGTGTCCGTCCCAGGTAGCGGTAGAGCGCCAGGATGATCTCCTCGACATCGGGATCGTCGCCGAGCAGCCCGACGCGTCGCAACTCCGTCAGCCACGCCGCCTGCGCGGCCCGGTCACCGGCGAGCTCCTCCTCGACCGGACTCGTGAGCAGGCCGAGTTCGTCGCGCAGCCGCACATGGTCGCCGGCGAGGTATCCCGCCGTGGGCGGCAGGTCATGGGTGGTCACCGAGGACAGGGAGTACTCCCGCCACCGCTCCGCTGGCAATGGTTTTCTGGCTGGACCGCCGTCCCCGTCCCGGTCGAGTTCGAACCAGAGGATCGACGTGCCGAACAGACCGCGTTCGCGTAGGTACACCCGCACCCACGGTTCAACCGTGCCGAGGTCTTCGCCAACCACGAGCGCGCCGGCCCGCTGCGCCTCAAGCGCAACGATCCCGATCATCGCCTCATGGTCGTACCGCACATAGGTGCCCTCGGTCGGCGAGGAGCCCTTCGGTATCCACCACAGCCGGAACAACCCGATGATGTGGTCGATCCGGAGGCCCCCGGCGTGCCGCAGTACCGCGTTGACCAGTGCCCGAAAGGGTTCGTAGGCCCGCTCGACGAGCTGATCGGGACGCCGCGGCGGCTGCGACCAGTCCTGTCCGAGCTGGTTGTACTCGTCGGGTGGTGCCCCCGCGGTGACGCCAAGCGCCAGCGTGTCCTGCAGCGCCCACGCGTCGGCCCCGTTGGGGTCAACACCGACGGCGAGGTCGTGCATGATCCCGAGGGACATTCCGGCCTGGATGGCTGCCGACTGGGCGGCCGTGAGCTGATCGTCGAGCTGCCACTGCAGCCAGCGGTGGAAGTCGACGGCGTCAGCGTGGGCGGCCGCGAAGTCGGCGACGGCCGGCGACCCCGGGTGCTGGAGGTCTTCCGGCCACTGGTGCCAGTCGCTGCCGAACTCCTCGGCCAACGCGCACCAGGTGGCGAAGTCGGCCAGGCTACGGCCCTCCCGGGCGCGGAAGCCCGCGTACGCCAGCTCGCGACCGGCCGAACGTTCCACCAGATAGACGCTTTCCAGTGCGGACCGCTTGGCTTTCCACGCCGCGTCGCGGTCGACGGAATCGACTCGCCGGCCGCGGCTCTGAACATCCGCGCGGGCCTTGCGAATGCGACCGCGGTGGCGGACGTAGGCGTACTCGGGGATCGCCTCGACGCGGAGGTAGATCGGGTTGACGAAGCGCCGCGAGATGGGCAGGTACGGTGACGGCTCCATCGGTGCCGTGGGAGCCGCCGCGTGCAGCGGGTTGACCAGGATGTAGCCCGCGCCGTGTTGCGAGCCAGACCACACCGCGAGGTCGGTCAGATCGGTCAGATCGCCGATACCCCAGGATCTTTGCGACCGCACGCTGTACAGCTGGGTGGCGAGCCCCCAGGCTCGCCGGGCACCCAGCCGCGCAGGTAGTTCCACCGACTCGGGCGTGACGATCAGCGTGGTGCTGGTGTCGAAGGAGCCCACCTGCAGGTGTACGCGGTGATAACCGAGCGGCAGGTCGCCGGGCAGCTCGAAGGTGGCCTCGCCGATCCAGCGTCCATCCAGCTCGGACGGCGGGGTCATGTTGTCCAGCTGACGCAGGCCCGTCCGGACACTGCCGTCCTCGAGCCGGATCCACAGGCCCACCGGATCCCCGTGTGTGACGTGCACCCAGAACGACGACTCGGCGCCGGCCCGGGCCACGATGGTCGTCGGCAATGAGCGCGACCAGTAGTCGCGGTCGTGGGCGACGAGCGCCGCCGCCCGGTCGTCCTCGGTGGCCGCGGAAACGCCGAGCGCGCCGAGCACGGCGACCAGTGTGTCCTCGGACACGACGATGTGGTTGTCGTTCCAGTCGTCGTACTCGGTCGCGATGCCGTAACGACGGGCGAGTTCGAGCAGCGACGGGGCCGGCTCAGTCATGTCGACAATCTTGCTTGCCGAGCGCCGTCTGCGCGGGACCGGGTGGCCCCGCGGTACCCGTCACTGGTTGTGAATGACGAACAGGCTCACGATCGCGCCGTTCTGCACGGTGAAGTAGTTGGTCAGGATCAGCGGGTCCGGCAGCCCGTCCTTCGGATAGTCACCGTCGTAGCGCCCGCGCACGATCGTGGTGCCGTAATGCTCGACGACCTCGATCGGCTCGATGGTCACGTGGTCACCGACGAGTTCCTTGTCCACCCGGGCGCGGATGGCGTCAGTGCCCTTGAACTCCCGGTGGTTGTCGTTGACGAGGGCGTCGTCGGCGAAGGTGGCCACGATCTCGTCGGTGTCGAAGGCGTTCGTGGCGTCGATGTGGTTCTTGAGCACAGGGTTGAGGTTTGTCATGGAACCGAGCCTGGGTGCTCCGGTTGCGGCAGGGTCAAGCCCATGTCCGGGCTTGACCCTCCGGTAGGGGGAGGATGCAGGCTGTAGGCATGTCAAGGGGCGTCCCGGTGGGCCTGACTATCGGCGACTTCTCGCGGGCAACGCAGCTGAGCGTGAAGACACTGCGCCACTACCACGACGTCGGGCCGCTCGAGCCGGACTTCAACAACCCGGGCAACGGCTACCGGCACTATTCACCCGCGCAAGTGCCGGTCGCCCAGGTAATCCGGCGGCTGCGCGACCTCGACATGCCGATCCCGGAGGTCAAGGCGGTGCTCGGTGCGGACGACGCCACCGAGCGCAACGCACTGATCGCGGTGCATCTGAACCGGCTCGAGGACGAGCTGGCCCGCACCCGCGCCGCCGTCGACTCGCTGCGGAAACTGATCGAGGGGCCCCGCACACCGCCGAGGATCGAGCACCGCACCATTGCGGAGACGCCGGCGATCGCCGTCTCCGCCGTCGTGGAGGGCGCCGACATCCTCGCGTGGTGGCAGGGCGCACTGGGCGAGCTGTACGCCACTGTGCAGGCGACGCAGGGATTGCGCGCGACCGGTCCGGCGGGCGGCCTGTTCGCCGGCGGGCTGATCGAGGACGAACACGGGCAGGCGACGGTGTTCATCCCCGTCGAGGGCAGCGCGCGGACCATCGGCCGGGTGCAGCCGTTCGTCGTGCCGGGCGCCGAGGTGGCGGTGATGATGCACCGCGGCGACCTCGCCGACGTCGACCTCACCTACGGCGCGCTGGGTACCTACGCCGCGGAGCACGAGCTCAGCGTCGACGGCCCGTTGCGCGAGACCTACCTGCGCGACGCGCACGATTCGGCGGACCCGGCCAGGTGGGAGACCGAGATTGGCTGGCCGATCTTCGCCGTCTTCTGACCGTCTTCAGTCCACGTCGCGGACCAGCAGGTCGTCCCAGGTGTCGCGGCGAACCACCAGCCGGGCCAGCCCGGCGCCACGAAGACCACGGGCACCCGCCGGGCGCCGTTGTACTGGTTGGACATCGTGTAGCAGTAGGCGCCCGCCACAGGCACCGCCAGCAGATCACCGACCGCCGGGTCGCGCAACGGCACCCGGTCGGCGAGCTGGTTTCCGGATTCGCAGTGCCGCCCGACCACGGTCACCGCCTCACCGCCGCCGACGCGGTTGACGATCGTCGCCTCGAAGCGCTGTCCGGTCAGCGAGACCTCGAGGTTGTCTCCCATGCCGCCGTCCACCGCGACATGGGTGACCTCGCCGCGCTTCACCGTGGAGACCCGGTACACCGTGCAGGTGCTGGCGGCCACGATGCTGCGCCCGGGTTCGACGATGATGCGGCTGCCGTCGGGCAGTAGCGATTTGGCCTGGGCACCATGGCGTCGGCGTAGGCGTCCAGGCTCGGCGGCCGCTCGCTGTAGGTGTAGCGGGCGCCGAGGCCGCCACCGAGGTCGTATACCTCGAATGTGCCGAGCCGGGAGATGGGTTCGACCGCGGCTGCCAGCTGCTCGACGTTGAGCAACTGTGATCCGACGTGGGCGTGCACACCGTCGAACCGCAGCCGCGAGCTGTCGTCGATCGGGGCGATGGCCTGCCGGGCGTCCACCGGTGACAGGCCGAACTTGGACCCGGAATGCCCGGTCGCCTGCGAGGCGTGCGTGGTGGCCTCGACGCCCGGAATGACACGGACCAGGCAGGGCTGGCGATGGCCGACCGGAACGATGCGCTCCAGCCGGTCGATGTCGTCGAAGTTGTCCACCACGACCAGGCCGACGCCGTGCCGGACGACCAACTCGAGTTCCTCGTCGGTTTTGGCGTTGCCGTGCAGGACCAACCGTGCCGGGTCCGCGCCGGCTTTGACTCCGGTGAGGATCTCGCCGCCGCCGGCGACGTCGAGGTGCAGGCCTTCTTCACTCATCACCCGCTGAACGGCGGTGCACGGGAACGACTTCGACGCGAACGCCACATCGCACCGCTGCCACCGGCTCCGGAACGCGGTCAGGTAGTCCTTGGCACGCTGACGCAGCGCCTGTTCGGCCACCACGATCGCGGGTGTGCCGAACTGGTCGGCCAGTTCGGCCAGCCGGCAGCCACCCACCACCAGCGTGCCGTCCTCGGCCAGCTGTGACCAGCGCGGGAACAGGCCCAGCACATCATCTGGTTGAGTCATCCGCCTCAGCATGGCGCCTGGGCCGCGCTGACTCGCCCCGGGTCGGCTGAGCCAGCATCTTTGGGCAGTGCGACGCTGGAGGGGCATGCCATCACCACTCGGACCCGATGACCCTCCCGTGTCGCTGCAGGATCGCCGGGCGCGGATTGCTGCCAGCGCCCTGTTCCTCACCAACGGAGCGATTTTCGCCAACCTGCTGCCCAGGTACCCCGAGATCAAAACCGACCTGGGGCTTTCCAACGCCGCCTACGGTGCGGCGATCGCCGCCTTTCCGGCTGGGGCGCTGGTGGCCGGGCTCGCCGCCGCGGCCCTGATCCGGCGATTCCACTCTTCGCGGGTGGCGGTGGTCGGCACGCTGGGGATCGCCACGTTCGTCTTTCTCGCCGGGATTGCGCCGTCGGCGGTCACCTTCGCCGGTGCCCTGTTCATCGCCGGCGCCGCGGACGCGGTCACCGATGTCGCGCAGAACGCCCACGGGCTGCGGGTCCAGCGGAGCTATGGACGTTCGGTGCTGAACTCCCTGCACGCCGTCTGGTCCGCGGGAGCGATCCTGGGCGGCCTGATGGGCGCGGGGGCCATCGCGCTGCACATCCCTCGCGGGGTGCACCTGGGTTTTTCCGCCGTCCTGTTCAGCGCCGTGGTTCTGGCCGCGTACCGGCATCTGCTGAAGGGCCCCGACCGCGACGATGACGACGCGGCCCGGACGGACGGCGACGCACGCGCCGGCGCCGGCTTCCGGGTGTACGGGGTGCTTCTCGCGCTGGTGTTGATCGCTATCGCAGGCGCCGCGGTAGAAGACGCCGGAAGTTCGTGGGCGACGCTGTATCTGCGCGACAGCCTGGGTGCGCCCGCCGCGCTTGCCGCATTCGGCTACATCGCCCTGGTCGGATTCCAGTTCATCGGACGGCTCCTCGGCGACCGCCTTGTCGACCGGTTCGGCCAGCGTGCGGTCGCGCGCGGTGGCGGGCTGATGGTCGTCGTCGGGATGGGGGCCGCCCTGGCGCTCCCGAGTGTCCCCGGCACGATCGCCGGGTTCGCCGTGGCCGGTCTGGGGGTGGCCACCCTGATCCCCGCCGCCATGCACGGCGCCGATCAGCTGCCCGGCCTGCGGCCCGGTACCGGGCTGACAGCGCTGGCGTGGCTGATGCGCCTCGGGTTCGTGCTTTCGCCGCCGATCGTCGGGCTCATCGCCGACGCCACCAGCCTGCGAGTCGGCCTGCTCATCGTCCCGGTGGCCGGCATCGCGGTGATGGCCCTGGCCGGGGCACTCAGCAATGCCCGCCGCTAGTGAACCGTGCCGAGCAGCTCGATGGTCAGCACCCCGCCGACGATCAGCGCGATGCCGAGACCCATCAGCCAGGTCAGGGGCTCTTTGAACAGGAACCGGGCCATCACAGCGACCAGCGCCACCCCGCAGGCTGACCAGACGCCGTATGCGATGCCCACCGGCATCCCGAGGGACAGCGACAGCCACAGCAGTGAGAACGACGCGGTGTAGCCGGTGACGACGGGAATGATCCAGATCTTCTTGCGGAAGCCGTTGGAGGCGCGCAGTGCCAAGGTCGCGGCGACCTCGATGAGGATCGCGGCGGCCAGGGCCAGCCACATCACGGCGCGGTCTCGTCCGCCGGAGCGCGCGGTGACCCGAACTCGACCAGCAGCACCCCGGCGATGATCAGCCCGATGCCCGCCCCGATCGGCCAGGTGAACGGATCCCCGAAGATCGCCGCGGCGAGCAGCGCGGTCAGGGCCGTCCCGCACGCACCCCAGATGCCGTACGTCACACCGATCGCCATGCCGGCCCGCAGCACCAGCGTCAACAGAACGAACGACGCGACGTAGCCCGCCACGACGGCCACCAGCCAGATCGAATTGTCCTGAGATGCCCGCAGCGACAAGGTCGCGGCGACCTCGGTCAGGATGGCTGCGGCCAGCAGGGCCCACCTCGTCACGACTGCCGCACCTCCGGTTCGCCTCTCGGGCCGCGGCAAGGATATCCCGACGCGGCGTCCGACGACGCTACGCGGAGCAGCTGACCAGGTGGAGTGTCGGTACCGGTCGGTAACCTGGGTTTAGTCGCTTGTTCACCGCACGGCCAAAAGGAGCACTTATGACGGATCCCAATCGCTCACTCATCGCGGTACTGCTCGATCGCTCCGGATCGATGGAATCCATCAAGTCCGACACCGAGGGTGGCTTCAACGCATTCATCGGTGAGCAACGTGGTCAGGCCGGGGACGTGCGGGTGACCCTGGCTCAGTTCGACACCGAGTACGAGGTTGTCTACCCGGATCGCCCGGTCGGCGAGGTCCCTCCATTGGACCTGCAACCCCGCGGCGCCACCGCGTTGTACGACGCGTTGGGTCGGCTGATCACCGACATCGGCGCGAATCTGGCTGGCCGACCGGAGGCGGAGCGGCCCGGCAAAGTGACGATTGTTGTGCTGACCGATGGCCATGAGAATTCCAGCGGCGAATGGACGCACAAGGGAGTCCGGTCGGCGATCCACCGGCAGGAGAGCGAATTCTCCTGGGATTTCCTGTTCCTCGGCGCCAACATAGACGCCGTCGCCACCGGTGAGCAA
>JAOPWF010000458.1 GCA_025965815.1 Mycobacterium sp. | reverse complement strand
GATATGACGACGTTCCCGCCGACGGTCCAGGCGGCGAAGGCCGCGCTGGCGATGGCCGGCCTGACGCCCCGTGACGGCGACGTCGCCGAGGTGCACGACTGCTTCACCGGCGTCGAGCTGATCAGTTACGAAGACCTGGGATTCGCGAACCGCTTCGAGGCCTACAAGCTGGTGGAGGGCGGCGAACACTATGTCGGCGGCTCGATCCCGATCAACCCCAGTGGCGGGCTGAAGGCCAAGGGACACCCGCCGGGCGCCACGGGTGTGGCGCAGTGCTACGAATTGTTCAACCAATTGCGCGGCGAGGCCGAGAACCAGGTCGAGGGTGCGCGGGTGGCGTTGGCGCACAACATCGGTGGCCCCACCGCGGTGTCCGCGGTGACGATCCTCTCCAGCGACAAGAACTGACAGGAGCCTCATGACCACCTCAGAGATCGCCACCCTGGCGGGTTACGAGCGGTTCGCCCCCTGGCTGCTGGTCGAGAAGCGCGGCAATGTACACGTGGTGAGCATCAACCGCCCCGAGGCGTTCAACGCCGTCAACGAAGAGGTGCACCACGCGTTCGCCACCATCTGGCGGGTGCTCAACGACGACGACGATGTGCGCGCGGTGGTGACCACCGGTGTCGGCAAGGCGTTTTCGGCCGGCGGCGACATGGTGATGTTCGGTCGGCTGATCGAGGACGAGGTGGCGCGCACCGCTCAGATCCACGAAGCGCGCACCGTGTTCCTCGAAGTCATCAACTTCCCCAAACCGCTGGTGTCCGCGGTCAACGGCCCCGCGGTCGGACTGGGCTGCTCGATCGCCCTGCTATCCGACCTGCTGGTGATGGGCGAGAGCAGCTATCTGGCCGACCCGCACGTCGCGGTCGGCCTGACCGCAGGCGACGGCGGGGCGGCGATGCTGCCGCTGCTGATCGGCATGATGAAGGCCAAAGAGTATGTGCTGCTCGGCGAACGCATCACCGCGCCGATCGCCGAGAAACTGAACCTGGTCACCAAGGTGGTCAGCGACGACGCGGTGCTCGACGAGGCGCTGGCGTTGGGGGAGCGACTGGCCGCGCTGCCGCCACAGGCACTGCGGTCGTCGAAGATCGCGCTGAACATGCACCTCAGCCGCGCGGCGCTCGGCGTGCTGGAATACGCCCTCGCCGAGGAGTTGACGTCGTTCTCCACACCGGAGTTCAAGGAGCGGGTGGCGGCGTTCCGTGCACGTGCGAAAAAGTAGGCCCCATACTCCTGCCCGGCTCGGCTTTCTCGGTAGCCTGGATTCGAATTCCAAGTGATCTTCGAATGACAAAGGGCATCTGTGACACCTAGGCGTCTGTCGCGCGCCGAACAGCAGGCCGTTACCCGGGAACGCCTTCTCGCCGCGGCAGAGGAGGCGTTCTCCCGGTTGGGATATGGCGGCGCATCAGCGGACTTGATCGCAGCGGAAGCCGGCTACTCGAAGGGTGCGTTCTACTCGAACTTTCCCAACAAGGAAGCGATCCTCCTGGAGCTACTGCGACGGTATTCAGAGCGCGATATGGCCGAACTCGAGAGGTTTGTCGGCCTCGAACCGGATGATCTGCGTGCTGCGGTCACCGAGTGGCTCAACACCGCGTTCGTGAACAGCGACTGCCCTGAGCTTGCCACCGAACTCCAGTTGCACGCGCGGAGGAGCCCCGAGTTCGCAGAGCAGTACTACGCGCTCCAACGCAAGCAGATCGACGCCCTCGCCCAAATCCTGCGCGACTATTTCGACAAGCTGTCAGTGGCATTGCGGATCGATGCGCGAGACCTGGCCGCGTCGATGATGGCGCTGGCCAACGGTATTCGTCTGCAACGGCCGGCTGATCAAGTCGATGGGCCGAGTAGTGCTGGGCAAGTGGTCGACGCGATCCTGGGCATCCTTACGGAGAGTCCCGCAGTTCGGTAGTACAGATACTAATTGTAGAAACACGTCCTTCTCGTTCGAATTGCTCCGCGCGGCCGGGGTCAACGCACGAACCGCCTTCAGGAGGCGTAGGACCCGAATTCCACGTCCTCCAGGATGTCCGTGTGGCTGGGCGACCAATGCAGTAGGTCGCGTGTCTTGTCCGAGGACAGGCGCTTGTTGAGGCAGAGGCTGATTCCGGTGCCGAAGCTCGGCGGCGGCGTAAAGGCGTGGCCGAGCCTGCGATTGATGCCGGTCGGCAGATGCTTCGTGAGCTGAAGGCCAAGTCGCGCAACAGTGTTAAGACCGAGCATCTGCTCCAAGGTGAAGCTGTCGGTGCCATCGCCTGCGCCGATCATCCGGCTGACGGCCGCCGCTAGGTCGCGATGGTTCACGTCCTCGACCGCGCCATGCAGGATCGCTCCTTGTGGCGCGCGTTCGACAGCAAGGCAGTAGAGATCTGCGAGATCATCGATGTGGACGTAGCTCTGCCGCGTCGCGCCTGCCCCTAGATGAGCGCCACGTCCGTTGGCCCGTGCCATGGAGATGACGGCCGGAATGTCCAGGCTGCCCCCGTGGCCGTAGACGAGCCCCGGTCGCACGACGACCCCACGGACACCGGGGTCTGCGAGAACGACATGTTCTGTCTCGACCCGTGCGGCCATTGCCTCGCCGAGGCCCGCAACCAGCATCGGATGCACGCGCGCCGACCGGGGTGCGAACACGTCCTCGGGCAGCGGCAGGGCGGCGTCTTCGCCATAGACGACCCCTGTGGCGTCGCCGCCGTTGAAGACCCCGAAAACCGCTGAGCCGCTGGTGAATACCAATGCCTTGCCCGAGCCTTCGAGCGCTTTCTGCATCACCCGGACGGCGGCCCGATCGCGGGCGAATGTGTCCGCATTATCTCCCTGGGAGGCGCCGACACTGGCGGTGCTGACGACTGCGTCGACGTCCGACATTGTGATGGCGTTCGCCAGGCTCGACGAGTCGCCGAAGTCGCCCATGACCGCATCCAAGCCGAGCTGACGCAGCTTCGCCGCTGACCGCTCAGAACGCGCCAGTCCGAGGACTTCGTGTCCCCTGGCAAGCAGCGCCTTCGCGGTGGCGCTTCCGATGTAGCCGGTGGCGCCCGTGACAAGGATCTTCATCGGATCGCTCCAAGCATTGAAATACTAATTGGTATTCCAAAACCTATCAGACTCTCCGTGACCCTGACCAGGGTTCAGCAGTAGGCGGTAACCCTGGCGATGACGGCGACCTTGCCGTCGTCGCCGATGGCCTGCGCGTCACCGACCGCGGTACCGCGACCGACCCGCAGTGCGGTACCGACGTAGCGCGACTCCCGGCCGGCGAAGAACGGTCGCAGGAAGTTGACCCGAACCGACGCGGTCCGAAATGGCTCACCGGCACGGCCGTCGTTGACCGCCGCCGAGGCCACCAGTTCCAGGCCCGCAGCGGCCACACCGCCGTGCACAATGCCGATGTCGTTGTTCAGGATCGGATCGGGGATCTGCGACAGCATCTGGGTGCCGCCCTCGGCGGTCCTGGTGCGCACCGCCATCAGTGCGGCGAGCGTGGTTTCGGGCGTTTTGACCAGTGTCTCTTCCGGGCGCTCGCCGATCTCTGAAGTCATCGGGATGTAGAACGACCTGACGGTGCCGCCGCCGATCATCGTCTCGCCGTGGGTCAGGGTGCACAGCGCCAACGAGCTGGTGCCCTTCGGGCCCAACGGGCGCGCGTGGGCGACGACCGGAGTCGCGGGGTCGTTCAGAATGATCGCGATCCCATCGGGACCGAGCTCGAGCGCGAGCTCGCTGGATACGGTCCACTCGTCGGGATCGCGACGGTAGAAGTTGACCATCCCACCGGCGTCGTCGAGCAGGATGGCCAGCGGGCCGATGGTCGGTTCGCCTGTGAACGGGTTGAGCAGGCCCGCCACCGGCATCGAGATCGCCGTCGTCGATTCGCGGATGCTCGCTTCGAGAGTCTCTATGCCGAAACGGAACTCGACCGTGTCCGGTGTCTCGATATCGTGCTGGTCGGTCCTGCTGACTGACGGCATCACTCGAGCAGGTCGACGACCGTCGACATTTCCGAGCCGGCCAGCACGTACTCCTCGGCCTGCTTGAGATGCCGGTTCCACAGTTCGGCGGCCTTGTCCGTCTCACCGGACTTGATCAGGTCGAGCAGCATGGCATGCGTCTTCGCCGAACGCCGCAGCGCCTGCTCGGCCCGTGCGCCCTTGGTGGGCTGCAGCGACCGGTTCGCCTTCTCGATGATGTGATGCAGCATCTCGCTGACGATCTGCAGCGTCTTGTTGCCGGACAGCCGGGCGATTGCGGCGTGGAACTCGGTCAGTTCGGATACGCCCTCGCCGCCGGTCTTGTGGGTGCCTTCGCGGGCGACGATCTCCTCGAGTTCGGCGATGACGTCGGGATCGCAATTGGTGGCCAGTTGCACCACCATCGGCGTCTCCAGCGCGGCCCTGGCGTCATAGACGTCCTTGAGGGTCACACCCTCGTACTCGAGGATCAGCCCGGCATAGCGGGCCAGAGTTTGCCGGGTCGGACTGGTGACGCGCGCTCCGCCGCGCACGCCGCGCTCCACCTGGATCAGCGACTCGGACTCGAGCACCCGGAACGCCTCGCGCAGCGTGGGCCGGGACACCCCGAACCGCTCCATCAGTTCTGACTCGGGCGGCAGCATTGTGCCCAGCGGAATCTCACCGCGGATGAACATTCTCCGCAGCACGGTGGCTACCCGGTCGGCCATCTTCGGCTCGCGAAGGCTGGTGACCTCCATGTTGTCCCTCCACCCGATGATGCGGCACCGAATGCCCGCATATAACTAACTGTTTGACAGGTTAACTGACCAGGGCGCTTGGCCTCCCGATTTGCGCGCCGTACGTGAGCAGTCTCATGGTCCGCCGCTAATACCCCATGGAACGGCCCATCAGGTCCTTCATGATCTCGGTGGTGCCGCCGTAGAGCCGCTGCACGCGCGAGTCGCGCCAGAGCCGGGCCACTTCGTATTCGTTGATGTAGCCGTAGCCGCCGTGCATCTGCAGGCAGCGGTCGATGATCTCCCACTGCACCTCGGAGGTCCACCACTTCAGTCCCGCCGCGTCCTCATCGCTGAGTCCGCCGTCGTTGAGCGCCAGGATGCACTGGTCCAGATAGGTCTGGGCGGCGTCCAGCTTGGTCTGCATCTCGGCCAGAAAATGCCGGTTCACCTGGAACTTACCGATCGGCTGGCCGAAGGCGGTGCGCTCCAGCGCATAGGCCTTGGTCAGTTCCAGCGCGCGCCTTGCCGCGGGCAACGCGTAGCAGGCGATACCGACCCGCTCGCTGGGCAGGTGGGACACCAGGTGATAGAAGCCGCGGTTGACCTCGCCGACCAGGTTCTCCTTCGGGACGCGGACGTTGTCGAAGAACAACTCGGCGGTGTCGGCGGAGAACTGCCCGATCTTGTCGAGCTTGCGACCCCTGGTGAAACCCTCCATGCCGTCCTCGATCATCAGCAGGCTCACGCCCCTGTGCCGGGCTGATGGGTCGGTCTTCACGGCGGTCAGCACCAGCTTGGACAGCATGCCGTTGCTGATGAACGTCTTCTGACCGTTGACCACCCAGTGGTCACCCTCGTCGCGGGCGGTGGTCTTGATACCGGCGAGGTCCGAACCGGCAGCGGGCTCGGACATCGCGATGGCCCCGATGTACTCACCGCTGATGAACTTGGGCAGCCACCGCTGTTTCTGCTCGTCGGTGGTGCGGTCGTTGAGGTAGGGCACCAGGATGTCGTTCTGCACACCGAGGCCGATACCGACCGACCCGGTGGCGAACATCTCCTCGGACACGATCTGGTTGAAGCGGAAGTCGGTGACGCCGAGACCGCCGTACTCCTCGGGCAGTGCCCAGCCGATCAGCCCGTGCTCACCCGCGGCGGCCCACGCCTCGCGGCTGACCTTGCCCTCGCGCTCCCACTTCTCGGTGTTGGGGGCGCACTCGCGTTCGAAGAACGCGCGCGCGGTTGCCCGAAAGTCGTCATGGACCTGTTCGAAGATGTTGCGGCGCATGGCATTCCTTCCCTAGTCGGCCCAGGCGATGATCGCGGGCAGCGCGCCGCCGGGAGAGTAGATGTCGAAGAGCCGCTCGGCGAGCAGTGCCACGAGTTGATGGTAGGACCCGCACAGCGAGTCGACCTGGAAGCCACGGGCCACATATCGATGCAGTTCGTGCTCGAGGGTCAGCCCGATGGCGCCGCACACCTGCAGCGCGGCGTCGGACACCGCCCGGTGGGCGCGCCCGGCCGCCGCCTTGGCGGTCTGCGCCGAGAGCCGTCCGCCGTACCGCCAGGTTTCCCCGAGTAGCGCCCTGGCGCCCTCCAGGCTCGCCGCGGCGTCGGCCAGCGCGTGCCGCGGCGACTGGAACGAGCCGATCGGCGAGCCGAACTGGACGCGGACGCCCACGTGTTCCACCGCGATGCGAAGTGCCTCATCAGCGAGTGCGACGAGCTCGGTCGCCAGTGCGCGGTGGCCGGCGGCGATCGCGCGGCTCCACTCGGTGGAGGCGTCGATCAGCTGCCCGTCCAGCGATCCGCTGACCCGGGTCCAGTAGACCGACGGGTCGAAGGTGTCCAGCCGCTCGCCGGAAAGCCGGTCGGCGTCGACGATCCCGACGGACACCGTGCCCATCGGGCCCGACACCGGGACCACCAGCCGGCCTCCCAGCGGACCCAGCACCAGGCCGGTGACGCGGTCGTCGTTGGAGCCCGGCTCGTATCCGGCGCCGATATCGGGCAGCACGATGCCGTCGAGCGGTCCGTCGAGCAGCGCGGCGAGCTCGGCCAGCATCACCCGGTCCAGGCAGTCGGTTTGCGCCAGCGAGCGGCCCTGCGCGCGGAACAGCAACTCGCAGGCCTCGATCGGGTATTCGCTCTCGATATCCGACCAGCCCAGTTCGGCCAGCCGCGGCCCGATCGCGACATGCTCATCGCTGCTTGATGTCGCCGGCCCGGCGGCTCCAGCCCCCGACTTGGCGGCGAGCTCGTCGAACAGCCGGAAGACGGCCTCCTCGACCATCGGCCACGATTCGTCGGTCACCGCTTCTCCCTGGGCAGTTCCAGCAGGTGGTCGGCGATGATGCCGCGCTGCACCTCGGCGGTGCCACCCATGATCGTGGCCGCCCGCGAGTACCACCATTCGGCGCGGGCGGTGTTCAACTCGTCGCTGCTGCCGGGGCCGATCCCGGCGATCAGCCACTCCCTGCGCACGTCCAGCACGAGATCGTTGACCGCCTTTTCGGCGTGGGAGAACAGCAGCTTGTCGATGCTGCTCTGCGGGCCGACGGTGTTGCCCTTCGCCAGTTGACGGACGGTGGTGGCGGTGCGCGCCTGCGCGGCCACCACGTCGATGTAGACGCCGGCGAACCGCTCCCGGCTGGCCGCCGACGCGCCGTAAGTGACCATGTCGGCGCGCAGCCGGCCGAGTTCGGTGAGCACCTTGTTCAGCACCGCGTAGCCGTACATGCCGCGCTCGAACTGCATCAGGTGCATCGCGACGGACCAGCCCCCGTTGACGTCGCCGATGACGCGCTCGCCCGGCACCCGGACGTCGTCGAAGAAAATCTCCGCGAGTTCGCGACGACCGCTGGCCATCGCGATCGGGCGCACGGTGACGCCGGGGCTGTCGGCGTCGACCATCATCATCGTCAGCCCGCGGTGCCGGCTCTCCGGTGTGCCGGTGCGCACCAGCGCCAGCAGTCTCGTGGCGGTCGGCCCCTGGCTGGTCCAGATCTTCTGGCCGTTGATGACGAACCCGCCGGAACCGTCATCCGTGGCCCGCGTCCGCAGAGTGGCCAGGTCGCTGCCCGACTCCGGTTCGGAGAAGCTCTGCCCCCACCACTCGGTCCCGTTGAGGTATCCGGGCAGGTACTCGGCGGCCAGCCGCGGCGCGAATTTCAGCAGCGCCGGTCCCAGCGTTTCCAGCGTCCACTGCTGGGCCGGAATCGGCAGCATGGCGTAGCCCAGTTCTTCGTAGTAGACCGCGCGGTGGATCTCGTTGCCGCCCAGACCGCCGGCCTGCTGCGGCCAGCCGAACCGGTTCCAGCCCGCGTCGTACAGCCGGGATAGCACCCGCGCGTCCTGGGCGAGCCCGTCTTCGGCGCTGCTGAACGACGCGTCCCGCCATTCGTCCGCCCAGTCCAGCTCCCGCAGATAGCGGCGGAAATCCTGGCGGTACAGTGCGACCTGGGACACATAGTCAACTAGGTGGGCACCTACCGCGTCCTCGACGAAGGAGGGCACAGACACCCCTTCCGCTGCGATCAGGCGGGGCCGGCCGATCCGACCGAATCCGCTAAACAGTTATCTATAATCTTCTACGATAGACGACAAGTTGTACAGCCGGACCATCGGTCGATGAGTCCGGAAAACCAAAGAAGCGAGAGGCAACGCCAATGACGGCTTCCCCGGTCGCCGCCACCACCGTCCAGTTCCACCCCGAGACCCGCCTGTACATAGACGGCCGGCTGCGCGAGTCGTCGACCCGCAAGACCGCCGACAACATCAATCCGGCCACTGAAGAGGTGCTCGGCGTCTCCACCGATGCCAGTGCCGAGGACATGGATGATGCGATCGCCGCCGCCAGGCGTGCCTTCGACACCACCGACTGGTCCACCAACCACGAGTTCCGCCGGCTCTGCCTCGAGCAATTGCAGAATGCGCTGCAGGAAGAAAAAGAGGACCTGCGGGCCGAACTCGTCGCTGAGGCCGGTGCACCGTTGGCGATGACCTATATCGCCCAACTGGACTGGCCGCTGGCCGACGCGGTCCGCTATCCCGCGCAGCTGATTTCAGAGTTTCCGTGGGAACGGATGCTCGACGAGGACGCCAAAATGGGCGTGCCCTACAACCGCGTCGTGGTCAAGGAAGCCATGGGTGTGGTCGGTGCGATCACGCCATGGAACTTCCCGTTCGAGATCATCAGCAACAAGATGGGCCAGATCC
>JAOPWF010000456.1 GCA_025965815.1 Mycobacterium sp. | reverse complement strand
GCCTCGGCGTTCTCGGCCGCGAACCGAACCCCGCGCGGCGACGAGCCGGCCTGGTATATCACCGGCGTGCGCTGGATCGACGGCTCGGACAGGTGGACACCGGGGACGCTGAAGTGCTCGCCGGAGTGGCCGATGTGGTGCACCTTGTCCGGCTCGGTGAAGACCCCGCGATCGCGGTCGCGGACCACCGCGTCGTCCTCCCACGAGCCCTCCCACAGCTTGTACAACACCTCGAGGTACTCGTCGGCGTGGTCGTAGCGGGCGTCGTGCGCCGGCTGGTCGGTCTGGCCCATGTTGCGAGCGGCCGCGGGTAGGTACCCGGTCACCACGTTCCAGCCGATCCGCCCGTTGGTGAGGTGATCCAGCGTCGAGAGGCGGCGAGCGAAGGGATATGGATGCTCGAAGCCGGTGCCGGTGGTGATGCCGAACCCGAGGTTCTCGGTCACCAGAGCCATCGCGGAGACCAGCAGCAGCGGATCGCCGACCGGAATCTGGGCGGCCTGGCGGATCGCGGCCTCGTCGCTGGCGCCGTAGATGTCGTAGGTGCCCAGCACGTCGGCGATGAACAGACCGTCAAACCGCCCGCGCTCCAACAACTTCGCCAGTTCGGTCCAGTAGGTCAGGTCCTTGTACCGCCAGGACTGGTCCGCCGGGTGGCGCCACAGGCCGGGGGACTGGTGGGCAACACAGTTCATGTCGAAAGCGTTGAAACGAATCTCTCGGGTCACCCGGCCGACGCTGCCGCACGGGGACCCCGACGTCACCGGTTGTGTTCAGCGGGATTGTTTTCCGCTGGCTTCCACCCGACGCGTTTCGAAGCAGAAGCTATGGCTTAAAACTGCCGGTGACCGGGGACCATGGCTGCTGTTTCGACGCACGGCGGCAAGACCCGGGTTAAGCGGTGAACGAGTAGTGAATGGCCAACGAACTGTGCGGCCCGACAGTGGCGTGCCCACCTGAGAGCCACGACACTGAGCGTCGTGACCACCACCTCGCTTCTGGGCTCCATCCTGACCTGGCTGAGGGCCGGCTATCCCGAGGGTGTCCCCGGTCCCGACCGGGTCCCGCTGCTCGCGCTGCTGCGCGCCACCCCGCTGACCGAGGAACAGGTCAAAGAGGTGGTGCGCAATATCGCGGCCGACGGCGGCGCGGGTGCCGACGGCACCATTGACCACGACGAGATCGCGGCCTTCATCAGCGATGTCACCCAGCACGACGCCGGGGCCGAGAACATCAACCGGGTGGCCGCCAAACTGGCTGCCGCCGGCTGGCCGCTGGCCGGCGTCAACGACTCCGCCGTCTGACGCCGACCGGCCGCGCCCTTACAGCGTCTCGGTGTCGATGACGAAGCGGTACCGCACGTCGCTGGCCAGCACCCGCTCGTAGGCCTCGTTGATGTAATCGGGTTGGATGACCTCGATCTCGGGGCCGATGCCGTGCTCGGCGCAGAAGTCGAGCATCTCCTGGGTTTCGGCGATACCGCCGATCATCGACCCCGCCAGGCTGCGGCGCAGGGCGCCGAGCGGGAAGAAGGGCACGGTCAGCGGCTGCTCTGGTGCGCCCAGTTCCACCAGCGTGCCGTCAACGCCGAGCAGGCCCAGGTAGGCGCCCATGTCCAGGTTGACCGACACGGTGTTCAGGATGAGGTCGAAGCTGCCTGCCAGCTTGGTGAAGGTGTCGGGATCACTGGTCGCGTAGTAGTGGTCGGCGCCCAGGCCCAGGCCGTCTTCCATCTTCTTCAGCGACTGGCTCAGCACCGATACCTCGGCACCCATCGCCGCGGCCAGCTTGACACCCATGTGTCCGAGGCCGCCGAGGCCAACGATCGCGACGCGCTTGCCGGGCCCCGCGCCCCAGTGCCGCAGCGGTGAGTACAGCGTGATGCCGGCGCACAGCAGCGGCGCGGCCTTGTCCAGCGGGATGGACTCGGGGATGCGCAGCACGTAGTTCTCGTCTACGACGATGGCCTTGCTGTACCCTCCCTGAGTCGGTTCGCCGTCCTTGCCGACCGCGTTGTAAGTACCGACCATGCCGGTGCCCGTGCAGTACTGCTCGAGCCCGGCCAGGCAGCTCTTGCACTCACGACAGGAGTCCACGAAGCAACCGACGCCGACGTGGTCGCCGACCTTGTACTTGGTGACCTCGGCGCCGACCTCGGTGACCACACCGGCGATCTCGTGGCCTGGAACGACGGGGTAGTTTGCCTCACCCCACTCGCCCTTGACGGTGTGGATGTCGGAGTGGCAGATGCCGGCAAACTTGATGTCGAATGCCACATCGTGTTCGCCGACGTCGCGACGGGTGATGGTGGTCTTGGTCAGCGGCCCGGCGGCCGAGGTGGCGGCGTACGCGGTAACGGTGCTCATATATTTGCCCTCTTCGTCTCGTCTTCGTGCATTCAGGTAAGAACCTTAGCGGGGTTAACGGATTTGGTCGCGACGGTGCGACCCCCGCTGTCAACCGGTACTACGGCCGGGTTAATCCCGGCTGCGGCAAATTTCTGATCAGAGTCCCGGTGCGCGGAACGCCCCGTTGAACCCGATCCGGTCGTAGCGCGCCACTCCGGCCAGTTGGTACGGGTCACGATCGATCATGGCCTGCGCCTCTTCAGCGCTGATGTCGCCGGTGATCAACACCCCGCCACGCTCGGATTCCTGGCGGCCGGCCAGCAGCAGCCGGCCGGCCTCGATCTCTTCGGACAGCCACGCGGCGTGCGCGGGTCTCGTCTCAGCCACGACGTCGGGTGGCCGCAGGTAGGTGGAGATGAGGACGTGGAACACCCCAACAAATCTAGTTGATGGGTGCGTTGACCCAGCGCAGGTCGGCGAGGATGCCGCGCGCGGCCACCACACCCTGCCCCGTCTGCCACACCTCGTTGTTGACGACGAACACCCGGTTGTCCTTGTTGGCGGAGAGCTTGCGCCACGCATCGCTGCCGAGCACCGCAGCGGCGCGGTCCTTGGCCGCAGGTGAGGAGAAGGACACGTAGACGACGTCGCCGTCGGCTATCGAAAGATCGGGTGAGCCTTCGAGATCCGCGTCGCTGGTGCCGATCTCCACGTACGGCTTGTCGGTGAACCGTTGCGCGGCAGGACGATCCACGCCGACCTCGGTCAGCACACTGCCCGGGAAGTTTGCGGTGCCGTACACCCGCATCGTGTTCTCGGTGAGCTGCACCACCGATGCCTGGAAGTGGGCGGCGTCGTTGTCGGCACCCGTCTTGGCCGCGGCGGCCGCGAAGTCGTCGATCAGTCCGGCGGTGGCGTCCCCGCGGCCGGTGGCCGCGCCGACGGCGCGCAGGTTGTCCTGCCACGTCGCGCGGGGGGCGGCGGTGAAGACGGTCGGGGCGATCGCCGAGAGGGCGGGATAGTCCTGCGGGGTGAGCGCCGCCGAGCCGAGGATCAGATCGGGTTGGGCCGCCCGGACACCGGTGAGGTCCGGCGCGGTGCGGGTACCGACGCCGGGGAGGTCATGCACGACAGTGCCCAGGTAGGAGGGCTGGCTCGATGAGCCGTCGGGCAAGGCGGCGGCGACGATGCGCGACTGCAGTCCCAGCGCGCACAGGGCGTCCAGCTCGTCACCGGAGAGCACCACGATGCGCTGCGGGTCGGCTTTGACGTCGGCCTCTCCCGCGGCGTGGCGAACATTCCTGGTGGGCGGACCCGGATCGACCGGCGCCGGGTCCGGCGCGCAGGATTCGTCGGGCCTGCGGTCGTTGCCCAGCACGCCGGCGCCCGAGATCTTGGTGGTGCTGGTGACGACCGAATGCTGCTCGGGGGAGGCGGTCGTGCCACCGGAGGAAGTGCACCCGGTGAACACCGTGACACCGACCGCGACCAGCACCGACGCCAAAGCGGCCAGCACACCGGGCTTTAGCGGCGCGCGACCGTTGACATCGCGTTTCAGTCCCCCGATGAGCACGTGGCCGACGTTAACATCCGCCCGGTGGGCCGACCGAAAGCGACGCGTCGAGGAGATTGCGGATCGAATACGACAGTTTGTAGGACCCGCGCCGACAGACACCCCACCGGGAGATAGGATTCGGATGTTCGCGGTGTCCCGGATGAATGTTTGGAGGACCTCTTGGTAGCCGAAGCGCCCCCGGTGGGAGAACTCGAGGCCAGGCGTCCATTCCCGGCTCGGCTGGGCCCCAAAGGCAACTTGGTCTACAACCTGGTCACCACCACCGATCACAAGGTGATCGGGATCATGTACTGCGTCGCCTGCTTCGTCTTCTTCTTCATCGGCGGGCTGATGGCGCTGTTCATGCGGACCGAGTTGGCGGTGCCCGGACTGCAGTTCCTCTCGAACGAGCAGTACAACCAGCTGTTCACCATGCACGGCACGGTGATGCTGCTGTTCTACGCAACGCCGATCGTGTTCGGCTTCGCGAACCTGGTGCTGCCGCTGCAGATCGGCGCCCCCGACGTCGCGTTCCCGCGGCTCAACGCGTTCTCGTTCTGGCTGTTCCTGTTCGGTGCCACGATCGCCATCGCCGGCTTCATCACACCCGGCGGTGCGGCCGACTTCGGCTGGACCGCGTATACGCCGCTTTCCGACGCCATCCATTCCCCGGGCGCCGGCGGCGATATGTGGATCATGGGGCTGGCCGTCGCCGGTCTGGGCACCATCCTGGGTGGCGTCAACATGATCACGACCGTGGTGTGCATGCGCGCGCCCGGCATGACGATGTTCCGGATGCCGATCTTCACCTGGAACATCCTGGTGACGTCCATTCTGGTGCTGCTGGCTTTCCCCCTGCTGACCGCTGCGTTGTTCGGCCTGGCCGCTGACCGCCACCTCGGCGCGCACATCTACGACCCAGCGAACGGCGGTGTGCTGCTCTGGCAGCACCTGTTCTGGTTCTTCGGCCATCCCGAGGTGTACATCATCGCGTTGCCGTTCTTCGGCATCGTGAGTGAGATCTTCCCGGTGTTCAGCCGCAAGCCGATCTTCGGTTACACAACGCTGATCTACGCGACCATCAGCATCGGCGCGCTGTCGGTTGCGGTGTGGGCGCACCACATGTACGCGACGGGTGCTGTGCTGCTCCCGTTCTTCAGTTTCATGACCTTCCTGATCGCGGTGCCCACCGGCATTAAGTTCTTCAACTGGATCGGCACAATGTGGAAGGGGCAGTTGACGTTCGAGACACCGATGCTGTTCTCGGTGGGCTTCCTGATCACCTTCTTGCTCGGTGGTCTGTCGGGTGTGCTGCTGGCCTCCCCGCCGATCGACTTCCACGTCACCGACTCGTATTTCG
>JAOPWF010000450.1 GCA_025965815.1 Mycobacterium sp. | reverse complement strand
CGAATTCGCCTGCAGATCCTGCATGAACCGATGCTCGATCGGGATTCGACCCGATCGCGCCGGGAGTTTCAACGCACGCCGGGGCTCAGCGGTCGCGCGATGGATCGCGGCTGGACGCACTACCTGGGCGACAGAGCGGTATCGGGCACCACGGTTCCGGCCTACCGGCCCAACTTCGAGGGCCTGCCGCCGGCGTTCATCAGTTGCGCCGAAATCGATCCCTGCCGGGATGAAGCTATGGAGTACGCCAACCGGTTGCTGCACGCCTACGTGCATACCGAGCTGCATGTCTTCGCAGCTGCATTTCACGGATTCGACGTCGCCGCACCGGACGCGACGGTGTCCCGCGAGGTCCGCGCCTTGCATGCTCGCAGCCTGCGACGGGCGTTCGCCTACTGAGCCGATCCCGGTGCGTGGCCGTCGTTATACCGGGTCGAACGACGAGATGAGCCAGGCGTCGTTGACTTTGGTTAGCGTCACCAGAACACTGCTGGACGTCATGGTCGGGTCGGGCTTGTCGGTGCTGGATGTACTTTGATCGACAAACACCAGTACCACCGCCGACCGCGGCTGCAATTCGGCGATCGCGGCCCGCACCACGGTCGCGCTGGTCTTCACCGCCTTCTGAGCGGCGGCCGGTGCCACGACCTGCGTTGTGAACGTGTTGTAGTAGTCGAGAAAATCGCCGGTGAGATGGGACTTCGCGGTGGCGAAGTCCCGGTCCAGCGTGTCAGGAGAGTAGGACAGCAGCGCCACCGTTCCATCGCTGGCGGCCCGGATGGCGGTCTGAGCGGCGCTGGTATCAGTGTTCCGGTCGGGACGGTACTGAAAAAAGTACAGACCACCAGCGAGCCCAACGGCGACCAGGACCAGCAGCGTGAGCAGAGACGGGCCCCACTTCGGTCTCAGCCGCACAATCCTGGGCACTAGCTTTTTGTCTGCGGACCCGGCGACCTCGGAGCTCGCAGCAGAACCGTCCAATGCGTCAGCAGGCGTGGCGTCGGTGCCGCCGTCGCGCGTTGTCTCGTCCCCGTCGCCGCGGGCGTCGCCGTCGGTCGGCTCGACCTCGCCGGCATCCCCGGGTGGCTCGGATGCAGCCCTGCGGCCGGTGTGGGTGGTGGGCGATTTCTGGCCAACGATCATGGGACGAACTCGACTTTCGACATCTTGAGTTGGTCGGCGTCTCTGGAGACGGTCACGCTGAGCCGCCAGGACCGGGGTTCTTCCTTGGCTCCGGCCGCGTTGGTTACCGTTGACGTCGCCGAAACCAGCACGACCGCGGAATCATCGGTCATGGATTCGACGGCGGTGGCGTTCACGGTGCCCTTGGTGACCACCTTGGATTGCTCGACCACCGAGGTGAAATCGGCCGCGCGACGTGCGAAATCGTCTTTGAATCCTCCTGTCGCGCTGTTCAGAATGCGTGCGATATCGTCGTTCGCCTTGGTGAAATCCAGGGATGTCATGTTGACCACGCCCTGACGGGCCGCCGCCGCGAAGTCCGCGGCCTGCGCACGCTGCTGGGTGACGCCGTGGTGGTGCCAGAGCAGGTATCCGCTGGTTACCAGCAGTGCGCAGGCGATTGCCACCGCGAACCACGCGGCGATGCGGCGTCCCGGGCGCCGCCACCAACGACGGCGCGACGTGTCAGGTTCGGTGCTGGGGCCCTCAGCGGTGTCGCGAGGATCACCGTTGTGCGGGTCGCTGTCGGCCACCACGTGTGGCGATGCAACCTCGACGTCGCCCGTTTCCGAATCGGCCAGCCGGCGAAGGCGGATCGCCCGCGCTCGTGCCGCGGCTGCCCTTGCCTTCGCTTCGGCGGCGGCCGCATCCGCCTCGGCAGCGGCGAGCTCGGCGGCCGCATCCGCATGGGCGGCGCCGGACTCGACGGCCGTATCCGCCGTCTTTCGATTAGCCGTCACAATTTCGTCATCATCGTGCGCGTCCGAACCGGCGATGGCGCCGCGTGCCGCCCAACCGCGGTGTGGGCGGCACATCCGACGGTAAAAGCGTGGTCAGGGCGGTCTGCCCACGGTACGCCGCACACTGCGGGCGCTGACGGTCACGCGCACTTTCTCTTTGCATACGACCTCTCCCAGTTGATGCACAGATACTTCTGCAATGAGGGCATTCGTCTACTTCTGAGTAGGATCTAGCTCTACTATGCTGTCGTATCCATGATGTCCGTATGAGAACACGGTACGTTACGGTCTTGAAAATACCCACCAGTCAACGGGATGAGAACCGGCAGCTCGGTTGTCCACAGCCAGCTAATCAGCAAGTAGGAGCATCGATGCCCCGGACAGACCTCTCCGGTCCGCTTCAGGCGGTCGGCGGTTTGTTTGCGATGTCGGCCGATGCCGTCAAATGCGTGTTCCGGCGGCCGTTTCAGACGCGGGAGTTCGTGGAGCAATCGTGGTTCGTCGCTCGCGTCTCGATCGTGCCCACGGTGTTGGTGGCCATCCCCTTCACGGTGCTGGTCAGCTTCACGCTCAACATTCTGTTGCGCGAACTCGGTGCCGCCGACCTGTCCGGCGCAGGTGCGGCGCTGGGAGCGGTGACGCAGGTCGGCCCGTTGGTGACGGTGCTGATCGTGGCCGGAGCCGGGGCGACCGCGATGTGCGCCGATCTGGGGTCGCGGACTATCCGCGAAGAGATCGACGCCATGGAGGTGCTGGGCATCGACCCGGTCCAGCGGTTGGTGACGCCGCGCATGCTGGCCTCGGGCTTGGTCGCACTGCTGCTGAACAGCCTGGTCTGCACCATCGGCGTGACGGGTGGCTACTTCTTCTCAGTACTGGTCCAGGACGTCAACCCCGGTGCGTTCGTCGCCGGTATCACCCTGCTGACCGGAGTCAACGAGGTGATCATCTCGTGTGTCAAAGCGGCCTTGTTCGGTCTGATCGCGGGGCTGGTCGCGTGCTACCGCGGACTCACGGTCTCCGGCGGGGGAGCTAAGAGCGTCGGCAACGCGGTGAACGAGACCGTCGTGTACGCCTTCATGGCCCTGTTCGTTGTCAACGTCATCGTCACCGCGGTCGGCATCCGCTTGACGGCGCGGTCATGAACTCGGCGTCCATGCCCAAGACGGGACGGCGGCGATGACCCTGCGGGCGACATATCCCCGGACCGCGCGGGGACTGGCGACGCTGGCGAAGCCCGTGGGCGTGTTCGCCCGGATCGGCGACCACGCGACCTTCTACTGGGGGGCCGTCGTCGGAGCTCCGAAAGCGGCGTGGAGTTACAAACGGGAAACCATCCGGTTGGTTGCTGAGATCAGCATGGGATCGGGCGCTCTGGCCGTCATCGGCGGCACCGTGGTCATCGTGGGCTTTCTCACGCTGGCCGCCGGCGGCACCCTGGCGGTGCAGGGGTACAGCTCACTTGGCAACATCGGCATCGAAGCGTTGACCGGCTTTTTCGCGGCGTTCATCAATGTCCGGATCTCCGCGCCGGTCATCGCCGGCATAGGCCTGGCTGCCACCATCGGGGCCGGGTCCACCGCGCAACTGGGCGCGATGCGGATCAACGAAGAAGTCGACGCCCTTGAGTCCCTGGCTATCCGGCCGGTCGCCTACCTGGTCAGCACCCGGATCGTGGCCGGAATGATCGCGATCGTCCCGCTGTACTCGCTGGCGGTCATCGCGTCGTTCATCGCCAGCCGGTACACCACGGTGCTGTTGTTCGGCCAGTCCGCCGGACTCTACGACCATTACTTCGACACGTTTTTGAACCCGATCGACATCCTGTGGTCGTTTCTGCAGGCCGTCTTCATGGCGCTCACGGTGATGCTCATTCACACCTACTACGGCTTCTTTGCAACCGGTGGCCCGGCAGGTGTCGGTGTCGCTGTGGGCAATGCGGTTCGCGCGTCATTGATCGCTGTTGTCTCGGTCACGTTGCTGGTTTCGCTCGCGGTGTACGGGGCGAACGGAAACTTCAATCTGTCGGGTTAGAGGTGTCGGTGAACAGCTCAGTACGTCGCCCCCTGGCGGGCCTGGCCTCGGTTCTGCTGACCGGGGCGATCGTCGCCGTCGCCATCACGCTGTTCAATACGGGATTCACCCGCACCGTACCGCTGACCGTGCTGTCACCGCGGGCGGGGCTCGTCATGTATCCCGACGCCAAGGTGAAGATGCTCGGGGTCCCCATCGGCAAAGTCGAGTCGATCGGCGAACGCCCCGACGGTAAAGCTGAGATCCGTCTGGCCATGGACCCGGACAAGCTGCGGCTGGTCCCTGCCAACGTAGGTGTCGACATCAGCTCGACCACGGTGTTCGGCGCCAAGTTCATCCAACTGGTACCTCCGGCAGACCCCTCACCGCAGCCGCTGGCGGCGGGGCAGGTCCTCCAATCCCAAAGTGTCACCGTCGAATTCAACACCATATTCGAGCATCTGACCTCGGTCCTGGCCCGGGTGCAGCCGGAAAAACTCAACGAAACCCTTGGCGCCCTCGCGACAGCGTTTCGCGGCCGGGGTGATCGGACCGGACAAACCTTCACCAACCTGGATGCACTGCTTGCGAAGCTGGAACCGAGTCTGCCCTCACTCAGCGATGATCTCACCCTCGCCCCTGAGGTCGCGAATGTGTACGCCGACTCGGTCGGTGCTCTCCTGGACACGGCCAAGAACGCCACGCAGGTCGGACAGACACTCCTCGACGAAGAGCGCAACGTCGACACCCTGCTGGTCAGCCTCATCGGTCTGGGCGAGGTCGGACAGCAGGTCATCGGCGACAACGGGGACGCACTGACCAACGTCCTGCACCTGCTGGTGCCGACCACAGCGTTGACCGACCGATACCATCCCGCGCTGACCTGTGCGATACAGGGCCTCGCCTTCATGCATGACACCCCGCGTCTGACAGACACCCCGGGTCTGGAGGAGAGCGTGGGCTTCCTGCTGGGCGCCGAACGCTACCGATACCCGCACAACCTGCCGAAGGTCGCGGCGACCGGTGGTCCGCAATGCGGAATGCTGCCCGCGGTGCCGCCCGGGGTGAGACCTCCGTATGTGGTGGCGAACGTCGGCGCCAACCCCTTCGAGTATGGCAATGAGGGCATCGTGCTCAACATCGACCGGCTCAAGCAGGCGCTCTTCGGGCCGATCGACGGGCCGCCGCGAAACTCCGCGCAAATCGGGCAGGGGCCGCCATGAGGTCGATGCGTGGAGCGCTGGCCAAGTTCGTGACGTTCGCCGCGCTGATGGTCGCCCTCACCGTCGGACTGGTCGTCGTGTTCGGCCAGTACCAGACCGGTTCAACCACGCCGTATTCGGCGATTTTCGCCGACTCGTCGGGACTGCGGTCCGGCGACACCGTGCGGGTCGCCGGGATTCGAGTGGGAACCGTGCGCGCAGTGTCACTGAGCACCGATCTGCGCTCGCAGGTGACGTTCGACGCCGACGACAGCGTCCGGTTGACCACGGGGACGCAGGTGGCGGTCCGCTACCTGAACCTGGTGGGCGACCGCTATCTGGAGTTGGTCGACGGTCCGGGTTCGACCCGGCTATTGCCGCGGGGCGCGCAGATTCCCACCGACCGCACCTCACCGGCGCTGGACCTGGATCTGCTGCTGGGCGGCTTCAAGCCGGTTATTCAGGGACTCAATCCGCACGATGTGAACGAGCTGACCGGGGCCCTGCTGCAGATCCTGCAAGGCCAGGGCGGGACCCTCGACTCGCTGTTATCGAAGACGTCGTCCTTCTCGAACTCCCTTGCCGACAATGACCAACTGATCGGACAGCTGATCGACAGCCTGCGGTCGGTCCTGGCCACCCTGTCCAAGAACGGCGACCAGTTCTCGGCGACGATCGACCGGGCCGACAGGCTGGTCGCTGAACTGGCCGATTACAAGGATCCGATCGGGTCGGCGATCACCGCTCTGGATAACGGGACGGCCTCGGTGGCCGACCTGCTCACCCGGTCCCGGACGCCGCTGGCCGGAACCGTCGACCAGCTCGCCCGACTGGCACCGCTGCTCGAAAAGGACAAGGACCGCATCGAACTGGGCCTGCAAAAGGCTCCCAGCAACTTCAGGAAACTGGCCCGGCTCGGCTCCTACGGCAGCTTCTTCCAGTTCTACCTCTGCGGGATCACGCTGAAGTTGAGCACCCCGTCAGGTAGGGACGTCACGTTGCCGTTCGTGAAGCAGACAACGGGAAGGTGCGCGCATGCTTAAATACCGCGGTTCCGGGCTGGCCCGCTCCGGCTTCATCGGGCTGGTGCTGGTGATCCTGGTCAGTGTCTCGGGCCTGCAGTTCGACAAGGCGTGGACGCTGTACACCGGTAAGACATACCAGGCGCTGTTCGATGAGGCGGGCGGACTCGCGTCCGGTGATGACGTCCTGATCGCGGGCATTACCGTCGGCAAGGTAGCCGATGTGTCACTGCAGAACGGCGACGCGCTGGTGCATTTCACCATCCCGGGCGACATCAAGCTGGCCGACCAGACCACCGTCCGGATCAAAACCGGTTCACTGCTGGGCAAACGCGTGCTGAACGTGGTGTCGCAGGGAACCGGGAAGCAACGGACCACCGACGTCATCCCGCTGTCGCGTACCGCCTCGCCCTACTCGTTGACCGAGGCAGTGGGCGACCTCACCGCCAACGTCACCGCGACGGAAACCGACGCGCTCAACCAGTCTCTGGACACGTTGTCGGCGACGCTCGACCAGGTCGCCCCCCAACTGGGCCCCACCTTCGACGGACTGACGCGACTGTCAAAAACGATCAATAGCCGCAACGCCGACCTCCGCGATCTGCTCAGCACCGCCAGCAACGTCACCGGAATCCTCTCCGAGCGCAGTCAAAAGGTGAACAGCCTGATCCTCAACGCCCAGGACCTCGTGGAAGTGCTCAACGACCGCCGAACGGCGATCGTCGACCTGCTCGCCAACACGTCGGCGGCAGCCAAGGCGGTCTCGGCGGTTGTCGCTGACAACGAAAAGGAGCTGGCGCCCACACTCGACCGACTCAACGCGGTGACGGCGATGCTGGAAAAGAACCGCGACAACATCGGCCAGGCTCTGCCGAACCTCGCCAAGTATCAGACCGCACTGGGCGAAAGCGTCGCCAGCGGCGGCTACTACAACGCGTTCGTCGCCAACCTCACGCCCAATCAATTCATCCAGCCTTTCCTCGACGCGGCGCTCGGGTACAAGCCACGCGCCCAGATCCCACTACCGCACCGGGAGCGCCCATGAGCACGCGCGACAAAATATCCCGTCTCACCGCTGTGGCACTTGTAGCGATCATTCTCGCGGCCGGCGCCTACCTGGGCCACCGAACGTTCTTTGGCCCCAGGACGATCAGCGCCTACTTCACCACCGCCACCGCGGTCTACACCGGTGACGACGTGCGGGTGTCCGGGGTCAAGGTCGGAACGATCACGGCGATCCAGCCCCTGGGCACCCAGACGAAGATCGTGATGAGCGTCGCGCACGACGTGCCCGTACCTGCCGACGCCAAGGCGGCCATCGTCGCGCAAAGCCTCATCGCCGCTCGCTACATCCAGCTGACTCCGGCGTACCGCTCCAGTGGCCCGACGATGCCCGACGGCGCGGAGATACCGCTCGATCGGACCGCCGTCCCGGTGGAATGGGACGAAGTCAAAACCGAATTGTCGCGCCTGGCGGTGGCATTGGGGCCCGACGCCAACCTGTCCACCGGCCCGGTAGGGCGATTCATCGACAGTGCCGCCAACGCTCTCAACGGGAACGGCGAGAAGCTGCGACAGACACTGGCGCAACTGTCCGGGACGGCCAAGATTCTGGCTGACGGCAGCGGCGACGTCGCCGACATCATCAAGAATCTGCAGGTCTTCGTCTCCGCGCTGCAAGGCAGCAACCAGCAGATCGTGGCGTTCGAGAATCAGTTCGCCAGCCTGTCCAGCGTGCTCAACGACAACACCTCCGATCTGGACGCGGCGCTGAGGAACCTGTCGATCGCCGTGGGGGAGGTGCAGCGCTTCGTCGCCGAGAATCGCGACAAGACGAGCGAGCAAATTCAGCGGCTTGCCAACGTGACGCAGAACCTCGTCGACCATCGCATGGATCTCGAACAGGTGCTGCACGTCGCGCCGACCGGGCTGGCGAACTTCAACAATATCTACAACCCCGATCAGGGCACCGCCGGCGGTTCCTTTGTGTTCAACAACTATTCGAACCCCGTCGCCTTCATCTGCGGCGGCATCGCCAGCCTCGAAAACGTGACGTCGGAGGCCGGAGCGAAGCTGTGCGCGCAGTACCTCGGCCCGGTGTTGAAGTACCTGTCGTTCAACTATCTTCCGGTGCCGTTCAATCCCGTTCTCGGACCGGCGCCGCACCCGGAGAACATGCTGTACACCGAGCCGGACCTGATTCCCGGGGTGGTGTCAGGCAACCCGCCGCCTCCCGCGCCGACAACCGTGCCCGACATGCTTCTTCCTGCAGAAGCGGGTGCCCCGTGATCTTGCTCGGCACTCTGCGGCGATTGTCGGCGCTGTGCGCGTGTGCGTGCCTCCTGGTTTCCGGCTGCGCGTGGCAGGGGCTCAATTCGCTGCCGTTGCCCGGCACACCCGGCAGGGGAGCGGGGTCCACCACGCTGCACGTGGAGTTGGCCAATGTCGGCTCGCTGGAGTCGAATTCGCCGGTGATGATGAACGATGTCGTGGTCGGCAGCGTGGGCAAGATGACGGTGCGCAGCTGGCGCGCCGACGTGGAGGTGTCAGTCCGCGACGGTGTCGTCGTGCCGGCGAATGTGGTGGCCGTGGTCGGGCAGACCAGCCTGCTGGGCTCCAGCCATCTGGAACTCGACCCGCCACCGGGGGTAGCCTCGGACGGCGCAATCCCGTCCGGAGCGACCATTCCGCTGAATCGATCCTCAACCTACCCGTCAACCGAACAGACGCTGTCGTCGTTGTCGGTGGTGCTCAACAGCGGCGGCCTCGGGCAGATCGACGAAATCATCAAACAATTCAGTGCGGCCATCGGTGGTCGGGGCGGCGAGATCCGCGATCTCATCTCCCGGCTCGACACGTTCGTCGGGACCCTCACCGATCAAAGCGACAACATCATCGCGACCATCGACGGGTTGAACCGGCTTGCCATCCAGGCGGCAGGCCAAAGTCAAGTGATCGAGGATGCACTGCAAAAGTTCCCCTCGGCAGTGAATGTACTGATCGCCGAACGTGCGAACCTGACCACCGCACTCGACAGGCTGCGAGTGTTCAGCGACACCACCGCTGGAGTGATCGCCAACGTGAGGTCCGACCTGGTCACCAACCTGCAGCATCTCGAACCGACACTGCGGGGGTTGGCGGATGCCGGACCGACGCTCGGCAAGGGCCTGCAGCAGGCGACGGTCTTCCCCTACGGGCAGTGGGTCGTCGACGAGGCGATCAAGGGTGACTACGCGAACCTGTTCGTCACGATCGACCTCACCACGCAAAGATTGCGATCAGACCTGTTGGCCGGCACCCGTTTCGGCCGGTATGCGGCGTCGTTGCCCGCAGTGGTCGGCGAAGCGCCCGTCGGCGGCGAATACACCAGCGATCCGCTCGGTGTCGGTGCGGCACCACCTCCGGCGCCGGCGCCCGCAGATCCCGCCGATCCCGCAGCGGCCCCAACCGCTGGCTCCCCGACTCCGGACACCAACCCGCCGCCATCGGGTGTCGAGGTTCCCCCGCCACCAACAGGGAGTGCGCCACCGGACCGGAGCGGGCCGTGATCCTGTCGCGATTCGTACGTGTGCAGCTCATCATCTTCGCGATCGCGACCGTCATCGGCGTGGCCGGCATGGGATTTCAGTATGTCCGGGTACAGACATTTCTGGGCATCGGCAAGATCGACGTCACCGTGGAAGTAGCGAACGCCGGTGGGCTCTACCGATTCGCCAACGTCACCTACCGCGGTGTCCAAATCGGGAAAGTCACCGCCGTTGATGTCAACGGGCCCAAGCACGTGACGGCGACATTGTCCATCGACAGCAATCCGAAGATTCCCGCTGACCTGCAGGCCGAGGTGCGCAGCGTTTCCGCCGTGGGCGAGCAATACGTCGATCTGCGGCCCCGCACCGACTCACCGCCCTATCTCCACGATGGCTCGGTCATCGCCCAGAGCGACACGACGGTGCCCCAACAAGTCGGGCCCCTGCTCGATCAGCTCAGCGCACTCGTCGACACCATCCCGAAGGACCAGTTCAGCCTGCTGCTCGACGAGGCGTTCAAGGGCTTCAACGGCGCCGGCGACGACCTCGGGAAGCTCCTCGATTCATCATCAACTCTGGTCAACGCCACCAATGAGGCCTCTGGCCCGCTACGCACACTGATCGACCAGAGCGGTCCGCTGCTACAGACGCAATCGAGCACAGGCCAGCAGATTAGGCAGTGGAGCCACAGCCTGGCCGGATTCACCCAACAACTCACCACTAACGACCCGCAGCTCCGCACGGTGCTGCGGCAGGGGCCCGGTTTCGCTCAGGAGCTGACTCGGCTGCTCGACCAGGTCAAACCCACACTGCCGATCCTGCTCGCCAACATGACCAGCCTCGGCCAAGTCGGGGTGACCTACAACCCGTCCCTGGAACAGGTATTGGTCTTATTGCCGCCGCTGATCCAGGTCACCCAGGCGCTCGCGCCGAACAACAATGCGGCTACGGACTACCTCACTCCGGCCGACTTCCGGCTGCAATCAGGCGATCCGCCACCCTGCACGGTGGGCTTTCTTCCGCCGAGCCAGTGGAGGCCGCCGTATGACACCACCGATATCGAAGCCCCCGACGATATGTATTGCAAGTTGCCGCAGGATTCGCCGATCGCGGTCCGTGGCGCCCGCAACCTTCCGTGTATGGGAGTGCCGGGCAAGCGGGCACCCACTGTTCAGATCTGCTACAGCGACAAGCAATACGAACCCCTCGCCCAAAGACAGCCATCCTTCGGGCCCTATCCGCGCGACCCCAACCTGGAAGGTCAGGGCATCCCGCCCGATGACCCCGACGTCCGGACCAATCTGGTGCCGCCCCGTCCGGGGCTGCCCCTACCGGAATCGGCGGCCGGAGCCGACCTGCCGCCGGAGGGCACCCCTCCGCCGGACGGCGGTAACCCGATTGCGCCGCCACCGCTGTCGCCCAATCCCACCGTTTCCCCCGAATCAGTACTCGCTCCGCCGGATACTCCCGATCCAACGGCGCCGGCAACCCCGAACGCGTACACACCACGGCAGACCGGCCAGGGCCCCGCCATCGGAATGACCCAATACGATCCGCGGACCGGGGAATACAGCGGCCCGGACGGAAAGCGCTACCAACAACGAGATCTGGTCACTACGGCCACCGCGAAGACATGGCGCGACCTGGTCCTCGGCTAGTCACCGCCTTCGCTGACCGAGTCCGCTCACATTCTGCGCTAGGAGGTTTCGTGCACGTCGACAACCGAGCTCTGCACGCCACATCGGCCATCGGCCGACGGTGCTGGGCGACCGCGTTATCAGCCATCGCGCTTCTCGTGGCGCTCGCCCCCGCCGCGGGCACATCTCGCGCGGAGCCCAGCGGCTGCAACCACATCACCTGCGTACCCGGCGTCGGCCGGGACGCGGTGATCGGCGCCTACTGCGACACGACCGAATACTTCGTCTTCGCGGTGACCGCCGTCAACAAGCTGGTGTTCTGCGGATCACCGCGGGGACGCCCGCCCCGGTATTTCCGCTCACCCCAGCTGGCTGGGATCAGAGATGAGGGCACTCCCTGCTACGGCAATGACAACGACGTCGCGCAGGCACCGGACGGCCTGTTCCTGCTCTGCGGATACTCCAATGCGCAGCTCCGCTGGATACCTGCAGGTCCGTAGCGGCGTGCCGGCCTTAACCTAAAAGCGGCCGACATGCAGAGCCAGGCCTTACCGGCGGGAGCGCGACGAAGGATGCCTGATGTCATCGGGTTCATCGGCGCGGGCAAGCTCGGCGGACCGATGGTCACCCGCAATAGTCGCCGCGGATCACCCGGTCCTGGTGTACGCCCGCCGCAATGAGATTCAGGACAGAGTGGAGGAAGCCGGTGCGTAGCTGGCCGTGTCGGCACGCGACGTCGCCAGCCGCAGCGACATCCTGATCTCGTGCATGTTCTCCGACGCCCAGCTCCGGGAGACTGGGTTCGGCCCGGATGGCTTCATCGCCCACGCCAAACCGATGACATCGACGCCGGAAAGCTGACCGTGCTGCTCGGCGGGGATGCGGTCGCCGTCCAGCGGGCCAGGCCGGTGCTAGCCGCCTACGCCGATCCCATCAGCGTTACCGGCAAGTTGGGAACCGCGTTGGACATGAAGCTCATCAACAAACTGCTGTTCGCCGCGAATGCTCAACTACTGGCGACCGCCGTGCAATTGGGCCACCAGCTGGGTATCGACAGCGCCAACCTGCTGGAGGCACTGTCAGTGTGCAGCGGTGCCGGCAACGCCTTGTCTTATGCGCGACGCATCGGCAGCCTAGACGCCTTCGCCGCCGTAGCCGGGCCGTTCCTGCAGAAGGACATCACCGCATGCCTGTCGGCGGCCGAGGCTCACGCTGATTTGGGCCTATTGCAACTGGTCGTCGAGAACGGGCCACTGAGTCTGGGGGCTCAAGGCCCGGATCGTTGACGAAGCTAGCGCACGGCCGCGCCCGGGGTCGTCGATCAACGCGTCGGCGCAGCGGCGGATCGACCTTCCGCACACTTCTTACGGCCGAGTGGCCAGCGGTTCGACGCTCCAGGCAGTTCACTGCCTTCCCGCTTCACGGCGCCGGTCGGGCCGCGGAGAAATGGACAAGTGATGCGCGCGTGCCACGAGTGCGCGATCGAGGTCGTCGAGGTCGCCCGCCCGCGATGTCAGCGTCGAGATAATTGTGGCGAACCGCTTGTGGAGCTGGCGAGCACCCATCCCGAACTCGGGGAAGACGTCCTCATCGTGCAGGTGACCATAGGGCGCCCACATCAGCACGTATTCCACGATCTTCCGGTCAAACCAGTCCATCAGAGCTCGCTTCTCACGGCCGTGGCTAGAGGGATGCCAACAACTAGGGCGCCCGGTGCGGATTAGAGTAGTCATACGGTGCGAAATTAGACAGTATCGTTCTACCATGGCAAGCACATTGTGGCCGCTGGCTGCTGCGCAGACCCTTGCGAGAGGTGCCTCGAGGAGGACATTGTGAAGATGGGCCGCGCGATGGTGGTCGCGGTATGGACGATTGCCGCCGTAGTCGCTGGGTTCGCCGGCGCGTCGTCGGCCCCGGCGTCCGCCGATGAAGCGCTCAATGGGATGTACATGGCAACCTCGGACGGCGACCAAGGGACCAGGAACGACGTGCCTTACGGCTGGCTCTACCCCTATCCGACCGTCACACAGACGTGGACGTTTACCTCGACATGCCACCTCGACGAGTGCTTCGGTCGGGTGACAAGCGACCAAGGGTGGAGTGCAGACGCCCGGTGGGTCCAGGCCCGCTGGTTCATCTCCTACGACAGACCCGACGGCGTGGTTTGTGCCGACGGTACCGAGGTGCCGTCGCGGCAAACGTATGGCTTCAGCTCAGTAACCTTCATGGGCATGGACACCGTGACAAGTGCAAGCGGGGCGTGCAACAGGAATCTTCCCACCGTTATCGAACGGCCCCTCACGCTGACCAAGGCGGCCTGACCGCGGCCCCATCGGAAGTTCTACCGCGTCGACGAGCCCAAAGGTGATGACCACAGGGAGGCGCGAAGCCGCCATTCGGCTCGGAGCCAGCTACGCGGCCGGGCTGACGTTCGCGCATGTCCTGGCCGCGGGCGCGGTCTCGTTGGTGATTGTCTCGCTGACTCGAAACACCGTCGGCGACGCGAGCCACCTGCTCACTGAGAAGAACCTGGTCACCTTGTCTGGCCTGGTCGCAGTCTCAGCGGTAGTCGGTGCTGTCGCCGGCGTGCTGAACATGGTTCCGTCCTTCCGTTGGTTTGCAGCCGACGCCGAACCGACTCCGGCCCAACAAAGCGCAGCCATGCGCATCGCGACACGCCAGACTGCCGTCCAGTTCGGTATCTGGGCGGTCAGTGGTGCGGTGTTTGTGCTGGTCAACCTCGATGCCGGCGGGGGTGTCGCCTGTGTGATCGGTACCGCCATATTGTTCGGCGGTGCCATCACGGTCTGTATGGGCTATCTGATCACCCAGCGAACCCTCCGTCCGATCCTCGCGGCTTCGATGAAGACCGCGGCTGCGACCGGCGCAATGCCCGGCGTGCTGGCGCGATTGGTGATTACCTGGGTTCTGTTCAGCGCGCTTCCCAGCGCGGGGATTGCACTCATCGTGCTGGCCCGCTCCAACGGCTGGTTCGTGCAGACATCGGCGCCGATCGAGACGCCGATCCTGGTGCTCGCCGCGGTGTCACTGCTGCTGGGCTTTCGGGCGATGGTGCTAGTTGCCCGTTCGATCTCGGATCCCGTTCGGGAAGTCGTCATCGCAATGACCGAAGTGGAACACGGCCGCACGAGCGCGTTCGTCGAGGTGTATGAACCCTCCGAAATCGGACGCGTGCAGATCGGGTTCAACCTGATGATGGCAGGACTCGAAGAACGCGAACACCTGCGCGATCTCTTCGGGCGCCACGTCGGCGCAGACGTCGCGCGCCATGCGCTCGAACAAGACGCGTCGCTGTCCGGTGATGTTCGGGAAGTCGGCATCCTGTTCGTCGATCTGGTGGGGTCAACAACCATTGCCGCGTCCCGACCTCCACAGGAAGTGGCGCGGATCCTTAACGACTTCTTCCGGATCGTGGTCGCCGCCGTCGATGACCGGCACGGCCTGATCAACAAATTCGAAGGCGACGCCGTACTGGCCGTCTTCGGGGCACCGCTGCACATCGACGGACCAGCGTCGGCGGCACTCGGGACAGCGCGAGCGCTCGGGTCCGAACTGAAGAAACTGCCCCTCGTCGACTTCGGGGTCGGAGTGTCGGCCGGAGCCGTCTTTGCGGGCAATATCGGCGCGGAAAACCGTTACGAATACACGGTTATCGGAGACGTCGTTAATGAGGCTGCCCGGTTAGCCGATCACGCTAAAGATTGGGACTCGCGAATTCTGGCCTCTGGCACTGCGATTCAGAGCGCGGAGCCAGCTGAACAGCGACACTGGGTAGCGCGGGGGTCGACGGCGCTACGCGGTCGATCAGCGATCACCGATCTCATGGAGCCATTACTCAACAATTGAAAACACTGGCGTGGCCGTCACTAGCCTCCATTTTTCGTGAAATGCCGCTAGTGGAGGGTGTTGGATAGGCGAAAGTGCCTGTCCTGCAGGGCATAGGTTGTCCACGCCGTGGAGCTTGCGGTCGATCACGCGCG
>JAOPWF010000397.1 GCA_025965815.1 Mycobacterium sp. | reverse complement strand
GCTGAACGATCCCGGCGCGCTGTACAACTACGTCTACGCCGACCAGACGCCCGACTTCCCGTTGCCGTTCACCTACCCGCCGTTTGCGGCGGTCATCTTCTACCCACTGCACCTGGTGCCGTTCGGCGTGCTGGCCTTCCTGTGGCAGATCGGCATCATCGTCGCGCTCTACGGGGTGGTGCGGGTCAGCCAACGCCTGCTGGCGGCGGACGCCGGACTGCCCGCCAGCCGGCGCATCGCGATGCTATGGACGGCGGTCGGAATCTGGATCGAGCCGCTGCGCAGCACGTTCGACTACGGACAGATCAACGTGCTGCTGGTGCTGGCGGTGCTGTACGCGGTGTACAGCACGCGGTGGTGGTTGTCGGGATTGCTGGTCGGGCTGGCCGCGGGGGTGAAGCTCACGCCTGCGGTCAGCGGGCTGTACTTCGTCGGTACGCGGCGATGGGGTGCGGCGGTGTTCTCCGCGGTGGTGTTCGCGGGAACCGTGGCGCTCTCGGCGCTGGTGGTCGGAGACCAAACCCGTTACTACTTCACCGAACTGCTCGGCGACGCCCGCCGGGTCGGGCCCATCGGGACTTCGTTCAACCAATCGTGGCGCGGTGGGCTCTCACGAATCCTCGGGCACGACGCCGGCTACGGGCCCGTGGTGCTGATCGCGATCGCTGTCACCGCCGTGCTCGCCCTACTGGCCTGGCGCGCTGTCCGCCAGTCAGGGCCGGACCGGCTGGGCTTGATTCTGGTGGTCCAACTGTTCGGGCTGCTGCTCTCGCCGATCTCATGGACCCATCACTGGGTTTGGCCGCTGCCGTTGATGATCTGGCTCATCCACGGACCCTGGCGGGAACTGCCCGGAGCCCGGCTTCTGGGCTGGGGCTGGCTCGCGCTGACGCTGGTAGGCGTGCCCTGGTTGCTCAGCTTCGCCCAGCCGACGATCTGGCAGATCGGCAGGCCGTGGTATCTGGCGTGGGCCGGGCTGATCTACATCGTCGCGACGCTGATCACGCTGGTCTGGATCGCGGCTACTGGCCGACGACGGCGTTGATCGCGTCCGCCATCTCGAGGTCTCTGTCGGTAATTCCACCTTCGGAATGCGTGACGAGGACGAAAGTAACTGTCCGCCAGCGGATGTCAATATCAGGGTGATGGTCTGCCGACTCGGCGTGTTCGGCGACGCGGCGTACCGCGTCGATTCCTTCCAGAAAGGCCGGGAACTTCACCGACCGGCGCAGGGCACCGTCGACGCGCTCCCAACCAGCGAGCCCCGATAGTGCGGTGTCTACTTGTTCATCGGAGAGTACGGCCATATAGACGACCGTATACCGTCACTCTCCATGCCAATCCAGATCGTCGTCGCCGGCGCGCTGATCTCTGGGTCGACCCTGCTCGTAGCGCAGCGCGATCGCCCAGCCGAGCTGGCCGGTCGGTGGGAGCTGCCGGGCGGCAAGGTAGCGCCCGGCGAGGGTGAGACCGATGCGTTGGCCCGCGAGCTCGCCGAAGAACTCGGCATCGGGGTTGAGGTCGGGGCGCGACTCGGTGCGGATGTGGCTCTGCGTGAAAACCTCACGCTGCGCGCCTATCTGGCGTATCTGACCGACGGTGTTCCCAGCCCGCGGGAGCACCGCGCGCTGCGCTGGGTGACGGTCAGAGAACTCGAGGACCTGAACTGGGTACCGGCCGACCGGACGTGGCTGCCCGATCTGGCGCGCGCGTTGGGGTCCGGCTCGCCCGGCTGAGTCGAGGCTGGAAACTCAGTACTTCAACCCGTCGCGCACCACCCGCACCTGCCGTGCCTGTCCGGGGTGATGGACGGCGTGCAGGGGGTGCATGAGTACCGGATGGCGGCAGTGCGGGCACGAGTCCTGCGGCCGGTTGGCGGAGGAGAAGGTCACGTGATGGCACGAGGCACACCGAACGCCGTAGAACCCACCCATCCATCCCAGTAATCCGAGGTAAACGGCGGCGGTGGCGGCGGTGGCCAGCGCCACGATGAGGAAGACCGTGAGAACCTCATAGACGGTCATGATCGGTACCTCCAACCAGCGCCAATGCCGAACTGACGCTATTGCAGATGCTACCTCTCAATACGGCAGTTCCGGGTCCCCCAACCGGGGGGATTCAGGTGAAATCACTCACCCGCCGGGTCGTCGCCGGCGATGCCCTATATGAGCCCCCGCACACTGCGCCGTCGACTTGACGACCAACACAGGTCCTTCGGCAAACTGCGTAATGAGACTGGCCATCGAGGTGCTCACCGTGGCGGGCTTGCCGTCAACGAAGTCGCACGGCGTCCCGATTACTACGACAGCAGCAGCTTCTCGCCCGCATTCCGCTGCTGGGCCGGTTGGCCCGTCAGCGCGCGACCGGGCTGCGAAGAACCAATCGAGATCGCGAAAGATGCTGGCGTGCAACATGGCTCATCTCCACCGAATGGGTTTGTGCACCCTAGCGGATCTTGCCCGCTCGCTCGTACGCCTTGTCCATCTCCTTGCCGCGCAGGCCGTTGAGTTCCGCTTGCGGGGCGACGTTGGCAGCGCGGTCTACTGCGGCAACACTTCTCCTTCGGCTTGACGTCGGCAAGCTTGGAGGACTTCACAGCCTGCCTTTCACAGCTCACAGCCATTTCGCTATCTAGACGCCGCACTGCCAGACTGGCCGACGTGGATATCCGGAGGGCAGGAGCGGAGCGACCGGGGAATGATTTTCGCAACGTCGCCATCGTCGCTCACGTCGATCACGGCAAGACGACCCTGGTGGATGCGATGCTGCGTCAGTCCGGCGCCCTGACGCATCGCGGTGATGACGCTATCGAGCGCCTGATGGACTCCGGTGACCTGGAGAAGGAAAAGGGCATCACCATCCTGGCCAAGAACACCGCGGTACACCGGCACCACCCGGACGGCAGCATGACGGTCATCAATGTCATCGACACCCCGGGCCACGCCGACTTCGGCGGCGAGGTCGAGCGGGGGCTCTCGATGGTCGACGGGGTGCTGCTGCTGGTGGACGCCTCCGAGGGGCCGTTGCCGCAAACCCGCTTCGTCCTGCGTAAGGCGCTGGCCGCGCACCTGCCGGTGATCGTGGTGGTCAACAAGACCGACCGACCGGACGCCCGCATCGCCGAAGTCGTCGAAGCGA
>JAOPWF010000375.1 GCA_025965815.1 Mycobacterium sp. | reverse complement strand
CTCACGCGCGAGGCCGGCCCCAAGCGGCTGGGTCGGCTTATGGCGGTGCTCGGCATCCCGATGCAGCTCGGCCCGATCGGCGGACCGATCCTGGGCGGCTGGCTGATCGACTCGTTCAGCTGGGAGTGGATCTTCCTGATCAACCTGCCGATCGGCGTGATCGCGCTCGTGCTGGCGGCGATCGTCTTCCCGAAGGACCGGGCGACGCCATCGGAATCGTTCGACTTCATCGGGGTGCTGCTGCTGTCCCCCGGTCTCGCGTCGTTCTTGTACGGCGTGTCGTCGATCCCGGGCCGCGGCACGGTGGCCGACCCGCATGTCGGGATCCCGGCGTCGATCGGCCTGGTGCTGATCGTCGGCTTCGTCTTCCACGCGCTGTACCGGGCGGATCACCCGCTGATCGACCTGCGGTTGTTCAAGAACCGCACGGTCGCGCTGGCCAACACGTCGATGTTCCTGTTCGCCGCGTCATTCTTCGGCGCCGGGTTGCTGTTCCCGAGCTACTTCCAGCAGCTGCTGGGCCAGACGCCACTGCAGTCCGGCGTACACCTCATCCCGCAGGGCCTTGGCGCGATGCTGACGATGCCGATTGCCGGGCAGTTCATGGACAAACGCGGCCCGGGCAAGATAGTGCTCGTCGGTGTCACGCTGATCCTGGCCGGCATGAGCACGTTCGCCTTCGGCGTGTACCGCCAGGACGACTACCTGCCGATCCTGCTCATCGGTTTGACCGTGATGGGCATGGGCATGGGCTGCACCATGATGCCGCTGTCGGGAGCGGCGGTACAGGCCCTGGGCCCGCAGCAGGTTGCGCGGGGTTCGACACTGGTCAACGTCAACCAGCAGATCGCGGGCTCGGTCGGTACCGCGTTGATGTCGGTCATCCTGACCAACCAGTTCAACCGCAGCGAGAACATCACCGCCGCCAACAAGCTGGCCGCCATCCAGGAGGAGGCGGCCAAGCGTGGCACAACACCGGACCCGTCCAGCCTGCCCCCGCAGGCTCTGGTCCCCGACTTCATGCAGAACGTCCTGCAGGACCTGTCCCATGCCTACACCATCGTGTTCGCCGTCGCCGTCGCGCTGGTGGCGCTGGTCTACCTCCCGGCGTCGTTCCTCCCGAAGAAGCCGGCCGAGACGGCACCCGGGCAACCGGCGGTACCGGTGCTGGCGCACTGACTCCCCGGGTCGCTTCGCTCCAGCCCGCCGGATCTGACTCTCAACCGTCGAACAGCATCAGCGCCATCCGCTCGATGGTCTCCATCGGATCGGCGGCCTTTACATCTTCGCTGACCGCATCGTTGAGCCAGAGCATCGAAAACCCGTGCACGAGCGACCATGCCGCCAACTCGGCGCCGGCTGGATCGGCCTTCGCATGCCGATCGGCGAGGGTTCGGACGCCACGGGAGAGTTCCGCGCCTGCAGCGGCCTCGGCGGCGACGAGGCCGGGGTCGTTCTCGTCGAACAGCGACTTGTCGAACATCACCGCGTAGTGCCCCTGGTGGTCGATCGCGAACCGCACGTAGGCCAGCGCGGCGTCGACGAACCGCGGCCGGGCGTCGGTCAGCGCCTCGGCCAGCATCCGGAAGCCTTCGGCGGCCAGCGCGGTGAACAGTCCGCGCCGGTCGGTGAAGTGGTGCGCGGGCGCTGCGTGCGAGACGCCCGCCTCGCGCGCCAGCTCCCGTAACGAGACACCGTCGGCTCCCCGCTCGGCGACCAGCCGGGCAGCCTCGGACAGGATGACAGCCTTCAGGTCGCCGTGGTGGTACGTGTTGCGGCTCATCCAGCCATCGTACCGCTAGAACTTGACAGTGCCTAGATACCGGGAATAGCCTCCGATCCATCGAACCTTGTCACTGTCTAGATAGGAGTGAGCATGGTGCCCTTATTGACCCTGGTGCTCGGTAGCCTCGGCGCCCGCGTCGCGGGCTGGTTCGGCGTGGACTACGTCGACAGCTGGCCGAAGGCGATCGCCGTCGGCCTGGCGGCGATGTTCGTGATGACCGGAGTGCCGCACTTCGTGCAGCCACTGCGCTGCGACATGATCGCCATCGTGCCGCCGCGGGTGCCCGCGCCGGGTCTGCTGGTGACCGTCACCGGCGTGCTGGAACTGCTCGGCGCCATCGGCCTGCTGCTGCCGCCCACCCGGGTCGCGGCGGCGGTGTGCCTGTTGGTACTCATGCTGGTGATGTTCCCGGCAAACGTCTACGCCGCCAGGATGCCCGACCCGCCGAAGTCGATGAACTCGCGGCTAGGTGTTCGGACCGCGGAAGAGGCTGTCTACCTGGCCGCTGCCGTAGTTGTCGGGGTCTGCGGTGGCTAGCACCCAGGCGTACTGGAAGGCCGCTTCCTTCCACCGCTCGTAGCGGCCGCTGATGCCACCATGGCCGGCGCTCATCTCGGTCTTCAACATGACCGGGTGAACGTCGGTCTTGGTGTATCGCAGCGCCGCAACCCATTTCGCCGGCTCGACGTAGTAGACCCGGGTGTCGTTCAACGACGTCATCGCCAGAATGGCCGGGTAGTCCTTGGCCGCTACGTTCTCATACGGCGAGTACGACTTCATGTAGAAGTAGACGTCACTGTCCTGCAACGGGTTTCCCCACTCGTCCCACTCGGTGACCGTGAGTGGCAGCGACGGGTCGAGGATCGTGGTCAGCGGGTCGACGAACGGCACCTGGGCGAGGATCCCGGCGAACAGGTCCGGCGCCTCGTTCGCCACCGCACCCATCAACAGGCCGCCCGCGCTGCCGCCGAGGGCCACCACATTCTCCGGTCGGGTGACATCTGTGCCGACAAGATGGCTTGCCACGGCGATGAAATCGGTGAAGGTGTTCTTCTTCTCCAGCAGCTTGCCGTGCTCGTACCACGGCCGGCCCAGCTCACCACCACCGCGCACGTGGGCGACGACGAACGCCATGCCGCGATCCAGCAGCGACAGCCGGGCGATGGAGAACCGCGGGTCCTCGCAGATCTCGTACGCGCCGTAGCCGTAAACCAGTGTCGGGGCAGGGAACTGGAGTCCGGCACGGTGAATGATCGACACCGGAATCCGCGCGCCGTCCGGAGCCGGCGCCCAGTCGCGCCGCTCCACATAGTCCTCGGGCCGGTAGTCGCCGAGCACCGGCTGCTCGCGCAACAGCGTCCGTTCGCCGGTGGCCAGGTCCAGGTCGTAGATCCGCACCGGTGTCACGAACGACGTCGCGCCGATCCGCAGCTTCGGTGCCGCCCAGTTGGGGTTGGCGCCAAGGCCCGCCGAGGTCAGTTCGGACTCGAATGTCAGGTCCTCGGGATGTCCGTACTGGCCCTGGGCGTAGATCGGCCAGAGTTGGATACGCGGCAGGGCGTCCCGGCGGTAGCTCACGACGAGGTGGCCGAGGAAGGCGTCCGCACCGTCCAGGCGGACGTCTTCGCGGTGTTCGATCAACGTTCGCTGCGCCGTGGGATCGCTCACCGGCGCCTCGACGAGGGTGAAGTTCACCGCGCCGTCGTTGTGCAGGATCAGGAACCGGTCCTCCCCGCCGACGACGGCGTGCTCCACGGAGTACTCGACGAGATCGCGGCGCGGCAGGACCGAGACGAAGTCGGCATGCGGGTCGGCCGCGTCGGCGTAGAAGACCTCGGAGGTGACGGCCGAACCCGCCGCGATCATGACGTAGGCGTTGCTGCGGGTGCGCCCGACGCCGAGCCAGAAGCGTTCGTCGGGCTCGTGATACACCTTCTCCGACGGCAGACCGGCGCCGAGATGGTGACGCCAGACGGTGTCGGGCCGCCACGCGTCGTCGACGGTGGTGTAGTAGACGGTGTGATTGTCGGCGGCCCAGGTCACCCCGGCGCCGATACCGACGATCTCGTCGTCGTACAACTCGTTGGTCCGTAAGTCCTTGAACCGCAACGTGTACCGCTCGTCACCGACGACGTCGACGGAGTACGCCAGGGTGTGGCCGTCGAGGCTGACGCTGGCGGCGCCGAGGGAGAAGAATTCGTGACCCTCGGCTTCGACGTTCTCATCGAGCAGCACCTGTTCGCCGGGGATGTCGGTGTCCTCGTCGAATTGCGGCGGGTTCCAGTCGTTCGGATCGGTGACCGGGCAACGGCAGTGAATCCCGTACTGCTTCCCTTCGACACTGCGGCCGTAGTACCACCAGTTGCCGCGCCTGGTCGGCACGGACAGGTCGGTTTCCTTGGTGCGCGCCTTGATCTCGTCGAAGATCTTCTGCCGCAGCGGCTCCAGGTGCGCCGTGGAGTGCTCGGTGTAGTCGTTCTCCGCCGCCAGGTAGGAGATGACCTCGGGGTCATCCTTGTCCCGCAGCCATTCGTACGGGTCGACGAAGAGGTCACCGTGATACTCGCGGCGGTGCTCCACCCGCTTCGCGACCGGCGGGGCGACGTTGTTGTCGGCGGCGCTCATGCGAACGCACCGATCCAGTCGTCGAACCGCAGGCCCGAAATCCTCTCGTACGCCTCGATATAGCGCGCACGGGTCGCCTCGACGATGTCGGGCGGCAGCGGCGGGGGCGGTTCGGATCCGCCGCGGTCCCAGCCGGACTCCGGGCCGGTCAGCCAGTTGCGGACGAACTGCTTGTCGAAGCTGGGCTGGACCGCACCCGCACGGTAGGTGTCGGCCGGCCAGTACCGCGACGAGTCGGGAGTGAAGACCTCGTCGGCGAGCACCAGGTGACCGTCCGCGTCGACGCCGAACTCGAATTTGGTGTCGGCGATGATGATGCCCTTCGTCAGCGCGTGCTCCGCGGCCTGGATATAGGTCTGCAGCGTCCGGTCGCGCAGTTGGTTGGCGTGCACGGTGCCGACCAGTTCGACCACATCGTCGAACGAGATGTTCTCGTCGTGTTGCCCCAGTTCGGCTTTGGAGGCCGGGGTGAAGATCGGCTGGATGAACTTGCTGGCCTCGCCCAGTCCCGGTGGCAGCGCGATGTCGCACACTGTGCCGCCCTTCTCGTAGTCCAGCAGCCCCGATCCGGTGAGGTAGCCGCGCGCCACGCATTCGATCGGCAGCATGTCGAGTTTGCGGACCACAAGGGCGCGGCCCAGCACCTCTTCGGGGATGCGCGGGTCGTCGGGCGGCCCGGCCAGGTGGTTGGGCGCGTCGACGAAATCGAAGAAGAACACGCTCATCGCGGTCAGGATGCGGCCCTTGTCGGGAATCTCGCTGTCCAGCACATAGTCGAAAGCGGAGATGCGGTCGGTGGCCACGAACAGCAGGTGATCGTCGTCGATGCCGTACAACTCGCGAACCTTGCCACTGGCCAGATGCTTGTAGTCGGACAGAGCGGGGCGCATCGGGTCAGCCTAACCGGCACGTGGCGGCTCACTACGTGCTGGGATCGACGGCATGACATCGCGGTTTCTGCCCTACGCCACCACACCCGGCCGACTGCTCGGTCAGATGGTCAGCGACATCCTGGTCACCCTCTGGATCGTCATCTGGGTGTTCGTCGGGTTGGCCGTGCACTCCGCGGTGTCGACGATCGCCGAGGTCGGCCGCCAGGTGGAAGGCGGCGCCAACGGCATCGCGGACAACCTGCATTCGGCGGGCAACAGCGCACACAAGTTTCCGTTGGTCGGCGACGCCATCAGTAAGCCGCTGAACGCCGCGAGCGACGCCGCGCTGGACATCGCCAGCGCAGGGCACAGCCTCGACACCACGGCCAGTTGGCTGGCGTGGGTGCTGGCGCTGGCGGTGGCGTCGCCGCCGATCCTCGCGATCGCGATGCCGTGGCTGTTTCTGCGGCTTCGGTTCTTCCGGCGCAAATGGACCGCCCTCGCGCTGGCCGCGACACCGGCCGGTGAGCAACTGCTGGCCCTGCGGGCGCTGGCCAACCGACCGCTACGCAAGCTGGCGTCGGTCAACGGCGACCCGGTCGGAGCATGGCGTCGCGAGGACGTGATCGCGATCCGGGGCTTGGCCACCCTGGAGTTGCGGTCGTCGGGTATCGCCGCACCCCGCGCCTGGCGCTAACCCCGGGTGTTTGTGTGCGCTTGCACGCGCTCAGCGCGTCTAAACGCGCCCGATCAATCGCGGACCACAGCCAAGCGAATCCACGTCCAAGCTCCACATGATCGAGGATTACCTACGACGCCAGAATGGCGTCATCACCTACGCCCAGGCGCGTCGCAGCGGGCTCTGCCAGGACGCCATAAACCGCCGAGTGAACTCCGGTCGATGGCAACGATGTGCCCGTGGCGTCTACTTCGCTGACGACCGCCCGTTCACCGATGCCGCACGCATCCGCGCCGGAGTCTGGTCCTACGGCGTCCAGGCGACGGCGAGTGCACTAGCCGCTGCGTGGTGGCACGGTCTGACTCCGACGGCGCCCGACGAGGTCGAGGTGACGGTCCCGAGGAGGGGACACGGTCGCGCACGTGCCGGCTCCATAGTCCGGCGCCGCGACCTGGCCGCAGTCGATGTCGTGGTGCGCCATCACCTTCGAGTGACGGCTGTGTCGCTGACGGTGCTGGAAGCGGCGGTAACACCCGGCGGCGCAGCGATCATGGACGCTGCGCTGCAGCATCGTGTTGCACTCGACGACCTGTACCGGGTACACGAGCGCAATGCGCGTCGCCATGGCGGTCGCGAAGCTGGGCGCCTGTTGAAGGTGGCCTCGGGTGGCGCGCGTTCAGAGGCGGAACGGCTGCTGATCCGCCTTCTCAAGGCAGCGGGCATCTCCGGCTGGCGGCCCGACTACCCGGTCGGCGGCTACCGGATAGACGTCGCATTCCCGACGCAGCGGGTCGCCGTCGAGGTCGACGGCTGGGCGTTTCACACTGACCGCGCCGCCTTCCAGCGAGACCGCGTCCGGCAGAACCGGATCTCGCTACACGGTTGGCAGGTATTGCGGTTTACCTGGCTCGACCTGACCGAGCAACCCGCCCGGGTCGTCGCCGAGATCAAGAGCGCGATCGGGTTGCGGTGAGCCTCGATCGCGGTGCCAACTCGGAGAGCCGCTGCTCAAACATCGTCGTCCAGTTCGACAATGAGGTGCCGGATGCCGGATGCCGGTGTGCCGGTTGCTACGGGTCCATTCGACGGACTTGACCACCCGGACGCCGCCGAACCGGCTCAGCAGCTCCTCGAACAGCACCCGCAGTTCGAGGCGAGCCAGGTTGGCGCCGAGGCAGTAGTGGATACCCTGGCCGAAGCCCAAGTGCGGGTTGGGTTACCGAGTGATGTCGAACAGGCTGGGGTCATCGAACACGGTGACATCGCGGTTGGCGGAGCCTTCCCAGATCAGGACCTTCTGGCCGCATTGGATCGACTCGTCGGCGAGGCGGACATCGCGGGTGGCCGTGCGCCGCTTCGACGGGGACGGCGACGTCCATCGCACCATCTCTTCGATGGCCGTCGGAAGCAGCCCGAGATCAACGGACATCCGCGAGATGGACGCCTTGCTGGAGCCGCCGAAGTCGAAGCGGGGCTCGATCGCCTCGAACAGCCAGTGCCGGTCGGACTCCGGAACGCCCAGCAGGATGCAGATCATCTGCATGGGCAACTCGGCGGCGATATCGGTGAGGAAGTCGAACGCCGCCCCGGATTCCACGTAGTCGAGAAGCGCGCGGGCACGCCGCCGCAGGCCGTCCTCGACCGCCGGATCATCCGCGGCGTCAACCCAGAGCTGACCAGCCGTCAAATCTGGGTGTGCCGCGGATCGTCCATCATGTTCAACAGCTGACCCGCAATCGG
>JAOPWF010000353.1 GCA_025965815.1 Mycobacterium sp. | reverse complement strand
CATATTCACCGCGTTGCCATTTTTCTATGGTTTCGTTCGGAAATGGGAAGGTGGGAATCAGGCTGAGCGATCGTGTCAGGCTTGGGCCGGCGTTGGCGAGTGACTGCAGCACCGGTCCGACTTGCTTTAATTCCTTGACCAGGTTCTCTTTAGTTTGGTTGACAGTGTCGACGGTCAGCGCGCTGAACTTGCCAAGCTGATCGGCCGCCCCGACGAGGTTGTCCCGCTCGCTGTTGAGCACCGCGAGCGCATCAGGGATGGTGTTCAGCGCCCGATCCAGGACGGGTTGCTGGGCGGCGAACTTCCCGACCAGTTTGTTCAGGCTCTCGGTGGCCGCGATGATGTCTCCGGTCTGGTCATTGAGGTACGCAGTGAATTTGTCGAGTTGCTCGATCAGGCTGCGCAGGTCTTGCTCGCGGCCCCGGAACGCGGTGCTGAACGCCGCGGTGATGTCTTGTACTTGGCCCAGTCCGCCGCCGTTGAGCACCATCGACAGCGCCGCCAGCGTCTGCTCGGTGGTCGGATAGGCAGCGCCGTGCGACAACGGAATGAGTGAGCCGTCGTGCAGCTTGCCTTGCGGTGGGGCGTCTGTCGGCGGCGCCAGCTCGACGTGCAACGACCCCAGCAGGCTGGTCTGGCCCAGCTTGGCGGTCACGTTGGCGGGCAAGTTTACGTCACCATTGAGCTTCATGGTCAGCAACGCATGCCAGCCCTGGCGCTCGATTTTCGTCACAGTGCCGACCGTCACGTCTCTCACGCGCACCCGCGAGTTTTCCTCGAGGTTGGTGACATCGGGCAGCTGCGCCTGGATGTGGAAGGAGCCCGGGCCTCCGCCCTGTGTGCCGGGCAGCGGCAGCGAATTCAGCCCGTGCCAGCCGCAGCCAGATATCGCGGCCACGACCGCGATCAGCACCAGGCTCACCGCCGCTCGGCGCCGGCGCCTGAGTCTCATGAGCCACCTCCCGGGGGCATCATCATCCCGGGCAGGCCGGCCGCGGGGTCGGTGGCGACCGTGGCGGGGGGCGCCGCTTCCGGAGGCGGTGCTTCGGCGGCCCGTGGCGCACCCGGGGCCGGCTTATCCGCAGGCACCGCTACAGGCGGTGAGCCGGGTGCAGGTGCCTCGGCCGCCAGCGGAGCATCAGCGGCTGGCGGAACGTAGTCCGGCCGCATCCAGTCCTCGCTGTAGGTGACCTCATTAGGCCTGGCCTGTGCTCCGACGACGAGGTTCTCTCCTAGCGGGGGGAAGTTGTACTGGCGGTTCTTCACAATCGGCGCCAGATACTGCACGCAGAGTTTTGCCGCTTGCTCGCCTCCCAAGCGGGATGCGGCCTGCACCGCTCCGCAGAGGAAGGCGATCGGGTTGGCGAAGTTGTTGACCGCCAGCGCGCCGGTCAGCGAACCGTTGGCCGGCTCGTAGATGTTGTTGAAGTTCGCCACTGTCGTCGGAGCGATGTGCAGCGTCTGCTTGATGTCATCGAGGCTGCCGACCAGCGCCTTGGTGATCGACGCCAGTTTGTCCGACGCGGTGCCGAGCGCCTCGCGGTTGTCTGCGGCGAAGCTCTGCACGTCGCCGACGACCGCGTTGAGGTCCTCGGCCGCCTGACCGACCTTGTTCGGGTCGTCGGCCAGCAGTGAGGTCACCGCGGCCAGGTTGCGGTTCAGCTGCTCGAGCACATCGGTGCTGTCGTGCAGCGCCGACACCAGCGTCGACAGGTTCTTGAAGGTGGTGAAGATGTCGTCGCTGTGGTCACCAAGAGCGGACAATGCCTGCGACAGCTTGATGATGGTGTCGCGTATGCTGGCGCCCTGCCCGCGCAGGTTGTCGGCTGCGGTGTTGATGAACTCCCCCAGGGTGCTCACGCCGCCCGGCTGGGTGGGCGCCAGCAGTTTGGTCAGCCGCTCGAGTTGCGTCCGGACGTCATCCCACTCGACCGGCACCGCAGTGCGGTCCTGCGGGATGACCGCGCCGTTCTGCATCGTGGGCCCGCCGGTGTAGGCCGGCGTCAGCTGGATGGCCCGACCCGTTACCAGCTGCGGCGACAGGATCGCGGCCATGGCGTCGGCGGGGACGTTGTACTTACGCTCGAACCAGAACGTGATCTTGACCCGCTCGGGCTGCGGTTCTATCTTGTCGACCTTGCCCACCGGCACGCCCTGGATGCGCACGTCGTCGCCCTTGAACACCCCGGTGCTGTTTTCGAAGTAGGCGACCACCATCGTTCTGGCGATCTGACTGGTGACGCGCACCGCGACGAACACTCCGGCGACAAGCACCAGTACGAGGGCGGTCGCCAGGAGGACGCGGGCGTTTCGCAGTCTCGTCATCACGGTTGGCCTCCCGCCTGGTCCGGGGGCGGTACCTCACCCGGTGCGGGCACGTAGACCGGCGAGGGTGTCGGTTCGGGTGTGCCCTGCAGCCTGGGCGGCGACAGTGCGGGTGGCCCGGGCGGCGGGCCCCCGGCCGGCGGGGCCGGCGGCGGCTGCCGGTAGGGATACCGCGG
>JAOPWF010000337.1 GCA_025965815.1 Mycobacterium sp. | reverse complement strand
TCCCGCCCGCCGGTATGTGAGTCGGTGGATCAGCCAGGGATAGCCGTGATACGCGAACACGACCGGCTTGTCGGTCGTGAAGAGCGCGTCGAACTCGTGGTCGGAAAGCCCGTGCGGATGCTCGGAGTCGGGTTGCAGCCGCATGATGTCCACGACGTTGATCACCCGGACCTGTAGATCGGGCAGCTCCCGGCGCAGGATGTCGGCGGCCGCCACCGTCTCCAGGGTGGGCACGTCCCCGGCGCAGGCCAGCACGACGTCGGGCTCGCCGGTCGCGGTGCTGGCCCAGTCCCAGATTCCGAGGCCCCGTGCGCAGTGCGCGATCGCCTCGTCCATGTCGAGGTAGGTCAGTGCGGGCTGCTTGCCGGCGACTATGACGTTCACATAGTGGCGGCTGCGCAGGCAGTGATCGGCCACCGACAGCAGGGTGTTGGCGTCGGGCGGCAGGTACACCCGCACCACCTCGGGGCGTTTGTTGGCGACGTGATCGATGAAACCGGGGTCCTGATGCGACGCGCCGTTGTGGTCCTGGCGCCATACGTGCGAGGTGAGCAGGTAGTTCAACGAGGCGATGGGCCGTCGCCACGTCAGATGCGAACTGCTGGACAGCCATTTCGCGTGCTGGTTGAGCATCGAGTCGACGATGTGCACGAACGCCTCATAGCAGTTGAACAGGCCGTGGCGGCCGGTGAGCAGGTAACCCTCGAGCCAGCCCTGGCACAGATGCTCGGACAGCACCTCCATCACACGGCCGTCGGGCGAGACGTGGTCGTCGTCGGGCTCGGTATCGGCCAGCCAGGTCCGCCCCGTCGACTCGAACACGGGGCCGAGCCGGTTCGACGCGGTCTCGTCGGGGCCCATGATCCGGAACCGGTCGAGATTGCGGGGGATGACGTCACGCAGGAACGTCCCGAGCACCTTGGTGGCCTCGGCGGTGGCGGCGGCCGGTTTCTCCACCTCGACGGCGTAGTCCCGGAAGTCGGGCAGGTCCAGATCGTGTAGCAGCAGTCCGCCGTTGGCGTGCGGGTTATCGCTCATCCGGCGGTGTCCGGTAGGCGCCAGTGCCCGCAGCTCGGGTCGTAACGTGCCGTCGTCGTCGAACAGCTCTTCCGGTCGGTAGCTGCGCAGCCATTCTTCGAGCTGTTGACGGTGTTCGGGATTGGTGTGGGTCTCCGAGAGCGGAACCTGATGCGATCGCCAGGTGCCTTCGACGCGCTTGCCGTCCACCACTTTCGGACCCGTCCAGCCCTTCGGGGTGCGCAACACGATCATCGGCCAGACCGGGCGTCCCGGCACACCGTCTACCCGCGCCGCCCGCTGGATGACGGCGATCTCGTCGAAGGCCTCGTCGAGGGCGGCGGCCAGTTGCTGGTGGACGTTCGCCGGGTCGTCGCCGGCGACGGTGATGGGCCGGTATCCGTATCCGGTCAACAGCGATTCGAGCTCGATGTGCGGGATGCGGGCCAGCACCGTCGGGTTGGCGATCTTGTATCCGTTGAGATGCAGGATCGGCAACACCGCTCCGTCCCTGACCGGGTTGAGGAACTTGTTGCTATGCCAGCTGGCGGCCAGCGGACCGGTCTCGGCTTCGCCGTCGCCGATGACGCAGGCGGCCACCAGGTCCGGGTTGTCGAACGCGGCGCCGTAGGCGTGCACCAGTGCATAGCCCAGCTCACCGCCCTCGTGGATCGACCCCGGTGTTTCGGCCGCGACGTGGCTGGGGATGCCGCCGGGAAAAGAGAACTGCCGGAACAGCTTCCGGATGCCGTCGGCGTCCTCCTCGATGCCGGTGTACACCTCGCTGTAGGTGCCTTCCAGGTAGGCGTTGGCGACCAGGCCCGGGCCGCCGTGGCCAGGACCGGGGATGTAGATGACGTCGGCGTCGCGGTTGCGGATGACCCGGTTGAGGTGCGTGTACAGCAGGTTCAGGCCCGGCGTGGTGCCCCAGTGCCCCAGCAGCCGCGGCTTCACGTGTTCGGCAGTCAGCGGTTTTCGCATCAGCGGGTTATCCAGCAGGTAGATCTGCCCGACCGACAGGTAGTTCGCGGCGCGCCAGTAGGCGTGCATCAGGGCAAGCTCGTCGTCGGACAGCGTCGCGGGTGTCGGTGCTTCGGTGGCTGTGCCGGTGTCAGCGCTCATCTGCGTCATTGTTCTCCGGGTGGATGAATTCGGGGCGACGCAGGCGTACCCGAATGCCTGACCGTCAAGCACTACGCTGACGGTCGTGCTGGGATTCGCGGTGCCGCAGTTCGGCGACGCCGCGCGCGGCGACCTGGCCCGGTTCTCTTCGACTGCGGAACAGCTGGGCGCGGAAAGCCTCTGGGTCGGGGATAGGCTGCTGGCCGCGGTGGACCCGACCGTCGGCTACGGCGGCACCGACACCGTCCCGGTGGAGTTCCGCACCAACCTCGATCCGTTCACCGCGTTGACCGTCGCGGCGGCGGTGACCACCACCGCCCGGCTCGGCAGCAGTGTGCTGGTTGCCCCGTGGTATCCGCCCGTACAGCTGGCCCGCCAACTGACGAGCATCGACGTGATCAGCCGCGGTCGCCTGCTGCCCGGGTTCGGCATCGGCTGGTCCCCGGAGGAGTACCAGGCCGCCGGAGCACCGTTCACCGGCCGCGGCGCCCAGCTGGACGAGCTGCTGGATGCGCTGGATGCGCTCTGGACGACCAGTCCGGTGGAATTCGAGGGTGCGCGCTGGTCGGTCCCGACGTCGTGGGTCGACCTCAAGCCGGTTCAGCGGCCGCGTCCCCCCGTCTACCTGGGCGCCTGGTCGCCGGCGGGGCTGAAGCGGATCGGGCAGCGCGCCGACGGCTGGCTGGCGGTGGTCGGCGTTCCCGGCAGGGTCCAGCCCGACGTACTGCGGGCGCAGCGGCAGGCGATCGACGCGGCCGCACGTGCGGCCGGTCGGCATTCCGCGGCGGTCAGCACGCACGTGCGCATCAACGTCGCCCGGGGCGCGCAAGTCGAGGAGGTCGCCGAGGCGGTGCGGATCCTCGACGACAACGGTTTCCCCGACGCGTTCGTCGACATGATGTACGCGGTCACCGGGACGGATGCCCAGCTGGAGTGGGTGGAACGACTACTGGCGGCGAGGTACTTGTGAACGACGACCGAGGACTGCTGGCGTCGGTGCGGGTGCTGGATCTCTGCGGGTCCGACGGCGACGGCGTCACCCGCATATTCACCGACCTCGGTGCCGACGTGCTGAAGGTGGAGCCGCCCGGCGGGAGCCCGGCCCGCCTCGACCTGCCCAGTGTGGCGGGCGTCAGCATCGCGTTCGCGCTGCACAACGCGAACAAGCGCAGTGCGGTGCTGGATCCGGCACGGCCGGCGGACCGGGAGCGACTGTTCGACCTCGCGGCGAGCGCCGACATCGTGGTGGACGGCGGCAATCCCGACCGGGCCGATGCGTTCGGCACGTCCTGCCGGGATCTTGCCGATCGGTTCGAGCACCTCGTCACGCTGTCGGTCACCGACTTCGGCACCGACGGTCCGCACGCGTCCTGGCGGGCCACCGATCCGGTGATCTACGCGATGTCCACCGCGCTGTCGCGCACCGGCCCGACTTCCGGAAAGCCGGTGCTGCCGCCGCGGGGACTGGCGTCGGCAACCGCCACGGTCCAGGCGGCCTGGGCGGCACTGGCGGCCTACTATCACCGATTGTGTTACGGCAGAGGGGATTACATCGACTTCTCCCGATTCGAAGGGGTGGTGCAGGCGCTGGATCCGCCGTTCGGCGCGGAAGGGCAGGCCGCCGCGGGACTCAAGCAGTCCACCGAAATATGGCGCGGCCGCCCGCGAAACCAGCAGATCTACCCGATATTCGCGTGCCTGGACGGACATGTCCGGATCTGCCTGCTGTCGCCGCGCCAATGGCGGGCCATCCGGTCGTGGCTGGGTGAACCCGAAGAGTTCCAGGATCCGAAGTTCGACAGCATTGCCGCACGTTATGCCGCTTCCCGGGAGATCAACGAACTGATCGCGGATCTGTTCGCGGGGCAGACGATGGATGATCTGGTGGCGGCTGGGCAGGCACGCGGGGTGCCGATCGCCGCGGTGCTCGGACCGGCTGAGGTGTTCACCGCCGACCACTTCCGCGCGGTCGGCGCGTTGACCGACGCGACCATCGCAACGTCGGTGGAGGTCGCCGTCCCGGTCGGGCCGTTTGTCGTCGACGGGCTCCATGCCGGCTTCAACCGCCCCGCCCCGCAAGCTGGGGCGGACGAACCGGGCTGGGCAGCAACGCGATTCGAATCACCAACGTCGGCCGCAGGCGGCATCGATGGTGGCCACCGGCCGTTCGACGGACTGCGGATTCTGGATCTCGGGGTGATTGTGGCGGGTGGGGAGCTCGGGCGACTGTTCGGCGACCTGGGGGCCGAGGTGATCAAGGTCGAGAGCGCCGCCTACCCCGACGGCCTGCGGCAGACCCGCCCCGGCCAGGCCATGAGTAGATCGTGGGCGCTGACCCACCGCAACGAATACAGCCTGGGCCTCGATCTGCGTCACCCGGCCGGCGCAGGGCTCTTCGGTCGACTCGTGGCGGGCGCGGACGCGGTGTTCGCCAATTTCAAGCCGGGAACCCTTGCATCCCTTGGCTTCTCCTATGACCAGCTGCGGAAATTGAATCCGCGGATCGTGCTCGCCGAGAGCAGCGCGTTCGGCGACACCGGACCGTGGAGCGCCCGGATGGGCTACGGCCCGCTGGTCCGCGCCGGCACCGGTGTCAGCACATTGTGGTCGTCGGGTGCCGCCGACGGCGGGTTCTACGACGCCACCACGATTTTCCCCGATCACGTGGTCGCCCGCATCACCGCGATCGGCGCGTTGGCCGCCGTCATCCGCCGTGCCCGCACCGGCACCGGAGCGCACGTCCACATTTCGCAGGCCGAAGTGGCGATCAGCCAGCTGGACACGCTGTATGTCACCGAAGAGGCCAGGGCCGCGGGTCTGCCGGTCCGCGACGATCCCGGCGTCGACGAGGTCTATCCGTGCGCGGGCGATGACGAGTGGTGCGTGATCTCCATCCACACCGACCAGGAGCGCAACGCCCTGGCGGCCGTCATGGGGTGCCGCGAGCTGCCGATGAACCGTGCCGGCCTGGTCGCCGAGGTGTCGGGGTGGACGCGTAGCCGGGACAAGGTGGAGATCGGCGAAGCGCTGCAACGGGCGGGTGTGCCTGCGGCCCCGATGAATCGTCCGGTCGACGTGCTCGCCGATCCGCAGGTTCGGCTGCGAAAGCTGTTCACCGACATGGTGCATCCGTTGTTCGACAGCCCGATGCCCAGCGAGACCGGGCCCGCGCCGTATCTAAACATTCCGCCCGCCGACCAGCGTCCCGCGCCGGTGCCCGGTGAACACACCCGCGAGATCTGCCAGAAGGTGCTGGCCATGGACACCGAGGAGACCGAACGCCTGATCGCCGACGGTGTGCTGTTCACCCCGCCCGAGCCGTCCGATGAGCCTGCCCGCTGAACCCAGGAGCACATGATGACGACCACGCAGAGCGCGACACTGTTCATCGGCGGCCGGTTCGTTGCGGCCGACGAGGTCCAGCCGGTCGTGGAGGCGGCGACCGGCGAGCCGCTCGGCGATGGTTCCAGCGCAACGGAATCCGACATCGACGATGCGGTCACCGCGGCTCGGTCGGCACTCGATTCCTGGCGCTCAAGCCCGGCCGCCGAACGCGCCGAGGTGCTGGGCGGGTTCGCCGACGCGCTGAAGAAACGCGCGCCAACTGGTTGCCGGTGGCGTGATCCCGGCAGACCAGCCACACGGCTGGTTCGTCGCGCCGACGGTGTTCGCGGACGTCGCCAACTCTGATCGCATCGCCCGGGAGGAGATCTTCGGGCCCGTTCTCACCGTTATTCCCTACTCCGACGACCGCGAGGCCGTCGATATCGCCAACGACACCGAGTTCGGGCTGGCCGGCACCGTGTGGTCGACCGACACCGGGCGGGCCACCGATATCGCGCGTGCGGTGCAGACCGGCTCGATCGGGGTCAATGACTACCAGCTCGACATGCGGTCGCCGTTCGGCGGTGTGAAGGCCAGCGGACTCGGCCGCGAGCTGGGACCGGAAGGCCTTGCCGCCTACCAGACGCTGAAGTCGATCTACCGCGTCGGTCACGCCTGAGCCGCGCGCCCCGCCACCACTCGGGTGCGGTGAGCGGGGCTGTTAGGTTCGGCGGATGGCAGTGGATCCCAGGACACCGGTGCTGATCGGCGCCGGACAGGTGAACCAGCACGACGAGAACCCCGAGGTGGAGCCCGTCGACCTGATCGCCGCGGCGGCGCGGCAGGCCGCCGACCCGCGGGTCCTGGAAGCGGTGGACGCCATCCGGGTGGTCAACCTGCTGTCCTGGCGCTACCGCGACCCCGGTCTGCTGCTCGGGCAGCGTATCCACGCCAGTGATCCGGTCACCCGCTACACCGGGGCGGGCGGCAACGTCCCGCAGTCGCTGGTGAACCAGGCGTGCCTGGATATCCAGGCCGGCCGTGCCGGGGTGGTGCTCATCGCCGGGGCCGAAACCTGGCGCACTCGAATGCGGTTGCGCGCCAGGGGCGCCAAGGCGGCGTGGACCAGCCAGCCGGATTCGATGCCGATGGCCGATGGAGCCGACGACGGCGTGCCGATGGCCGGCCCGGCCGAGATGCGCATCGATCTGCACCGGCCGTCTGACGTGTACCCGATGTTCGAGCAGGCGTTACGGATCGCGGCGGGGGAGTCCTCCGATGACCATCGTCGGCGAATCGGTGAGCTGTGGTCACAGTTCAGTCGCGTCGCCGAGGCCAACCCGCACGCGTGGAGCCGCAAACGGTTACCGGCCGAAGAGATCTGGCAGCCCGGACCGGACAACAGAATGATCAGCTGGCCTTACCCGAAGCTGATGAACTCGAACAACATGGTCGACCAGGGAGCGGCGCTCATCCTGACGTCAGTGGAGAGCGCCGTCAACCTCCAGATACCCTCGGAGCGCTGGGTTTTCCCGTATGCCGGGACGGACTCGCACGACACCTACGCGATCGGCGAACGGGCGGAGTTCCACCGCTCGCCGGCTATCCGGGTCGCAGGCCGCCGGGCGCTGGTGCTGGCCGCTGCCGGCGTCGACGACATCGACCTCATCGATATCTACTCGTGCTTTCCGTCCGCCGTCCAGATTGCGGCCGCCGAACTCGGTCTGCCGGCCGGGGATGGGGACCGCCCACTGACGGTGACCGGGGGACTGACGTTCGCCGGTGGACCGTGGAACAACTACGTCACGCACTCCATCGCCACCATGGCCGAGCAGCTGATCGCCAAGCCCGGCAGTCGAGGCTTGATCACCGCCAACGGTGGCTATCTCACCAAGCACAGCTTCGGCGTCTACGGCACCGAGCCGCCACAACGCGAATTCCGCTGGGAGGACGTTCAACCGGAGGTCGACAGGGAGCCGACCAGGGATGCCGCGGTCGAATGGTCAGGGGTCGGTACCGTCGAATCATGGACGACACCGTTCGATCGTGACGGGTCACCGGAGAAGGCCTTCCTGGCGGTGCGCACCCCCGAGGACGCACGGAGCCTTGCGGTGATCACCGATCCCTCCGAAGCGGCGGTGACCGTCCGCGAGGACATCGCCGGCGCGAAGATCCAGGTTCATCCCGACGGGACCGCGACTTTAGAGTGATCTCGACTGAGCCCTCGGACGTCGACCCGGTATATCTGGAGTGCGGATCACCCAACCGGAGAGAGCAGTCAATGACAGGTCGTTTGGCGTGCAAGGTCGAACACATCACTGGCGCGGCGCGCGGACAGGGGCGGGCGCACGCCGTCCGGATGGCCACCGAGGG
>JAOPWF010000815.1 GCA_025965815.1 Mycobacterium sp. | reverse complement strand
GCGGCTGTGCCGGCGGCGGTACGGGCCGGCCGCCGGTGGTCACCGACGGTCCAACTGGTCGACGGGACGCTCGGACGGTCGTTCGGCGGACTGCGGTTCGGAGCGGCCCGCTGAATGGTCCGGGCTGGGCGGCAGCGGCGGCCGGTCCAGATCGGCGCGGTCGGGCTGCCTGCGGAACCGGTGCCACAACCGCCGGCCGACGAGTAGGGCCAGCACCCCGCCCGCGGTCAGGGTGATCAGGAAGAGCACCTTGCCGTAGGCGTTGGAGTGCACCGACAGCCGGACCGGCTCGCCGAGCGCCAAGCCGTCGGGTGTGCGCAGCGCCACGTCGACGGCGACCCGCTGGGTGAAGTGCACCTCGATGGGGACCCGCAGCGGCAGGTAGCCCGGCGGCAACTCCACCTCGCCGATGTCGGTCACCGTCATTCCCGGCGGCGCGTCGACCTGCAGCCTGACCCGGATCGGCACCGGAAGGTCGTTGCGCAGCGCCAGTGGCAGCGGGCTGTGTTCAGTGGCCAGCGTGTAGGAACCGCCCGGGTTGACGATCGTCACGGCGTTGAACAGGTCGTCCACCGTGCCGGCGACGGTCGACAGCCGCTGCTGGGCCAGCCCGTTGCGGGTGTCCGGCGGCACCGACTGGCTCAGCGCGCGCAGCATGTCCTCGCGCAGCGGTGCGGTGTACTGAGTGCCGGTCAGGCCGGTCCTGGCGTCGGCGGTCAGCGCGGCGGTCAGGCCCCAGAGCCGTCCGGTCTGCACGCCGATCCCGCCGGTGATGGCGTCGTCGATGCGGCCACGCTGAGTGCCGGTCGTCTCCGGTACCGGCTGCTGGGCGTCCGGCGGTATCGCGGCGGTCTCGGCGATCATCGCGGCCAGCGGGCGCGGCTGGGCCAGGCCGGCATGGATCGTCGTGGCCAGCGCGGTGAGGATCGACTGGGCGTCCTCGGGCTGAAGGCTCCACGCCATCGGCGGCATCAGGATCTGGCTGCGCGGCTCGGTGCCCGGCTGCAGGCCCCGCCACAGCATCGATCCGAGCGCGTCCTGACGACGGGCGATCGGCGAATCGTGGCCGAGCGGCACGTCCAGCGACTGGTCCAGATAGGACGGGGAGACCGGGTCGGTGCCCGCGCCCGCGAGTGCCGCGGCCACCGTGGGATCGAACGGCGCCGTCGCCACCTGCGGTGTGTAGCGGCGCGGCGTGATGTCGGGGGTGGCGGGTTCGCCGGCCGAGTCCTGAGCGGTGCTTTCGGCCGCGGCGACCGCCACGGTAGGGCCCTGCGCGGACAACAGGTCGACAGCTGTTCGCGTCAGCGCGCCGTCGGCGACCAGGGTGGCCCCACGGGTGGACGGGATACCGAGTATCTGGTCGACGATGTCGCCGGAGCCGTTGGTGGCGCTCGCACTCAGTCCCGGATCGCCGACGCGCTGCAAGGCGTCCAGGTCGGCCTGCGCGTAGTTCGTCGGCGCGACGCACATCCGCGCGGCAAGCGTCTTGAGCCGGTTCAGCCACGCCACGGCCGCTTCCTGGCCCGCACCGGGACGGGTGGGGGAGCCCGGGCCGCCGTCCGGGGACTCGTTGACGACGTAACCAGCGGTCATCGCGTTCACGGTCACCAGCAGGTCGGGGTCGATGGCCAGGCACAGGGCACTACGGACTTCACCGCCCGGGTCGACGGCGGTTCCGGTCGCGAAGTCGACCGCGGACAGCAGGGTGTCCAGCCTGCCGCCGGGGGCCAGCGACGTCGCAAGCTCGTCGTCGGTCGACCGCACGGGTGTCGTTCCGCCCGGTGCGCCCGCGGCGAGTCGCGGCCGGTCGCCGAGTGGCCACAGCATGGTGATGCGCACCGGTTTGGACGTGTCGGGCGGGACGACAGCGGTCAGCGAGTCGGCGGCCGAACTGTCGGCGGGATCGGCGGGAACGCCCAGGACGGGTAGCAGGAACCGGGCGTCGTCGAGCCGGGCGGGGGCGCCGTAGTCCGGCGTGCCGTTGACGTTGATCAGCATGGGATAGACGCCGGGCTGCTCAATGCCCATCGAGGGTTGCGCCGCCGACCGCAGCGGATAGGACAGCGTGAACGGGACGTCCTGGCCGCGCTGCATCTCCGGTGCGACGGTGATGAACTCGCCGACCGGCTCGAACTGGTCGTTGGGCCCGTCGAGGTTGGTACGCAACCCGGCCGACGACGACACCGCCGCCGCGTGCTCGAGGCGGACGACGACGTCGTGCACGGGGCGGTCGCCGACGTTGAGAACCGTGCCGGCGACGGTGACCATCGCCTCGCTGCCGGTGGTGACGATCTCGGGGGTTACGCGGTCGATCCGGACTTGCAGGAACGGCACGGCGCCGGGTTCACCCGCCGCGGCGCGGGGCGCGCCCGACAGTGCGGCGAGCACGCCGAGTAGCGCCATCACGAATGCGATGACGCCGGTGCAGCGCACCGCGGCCCAGACCGGGCGCGCCGCCGCCAGGACGGTCACGGCCCCGGTCCGCAGCCGTTCGTCCGCCGACCCGGTGGAGGAGGTGTTGGCTCGTCGGGACGACGGCCGCGGGTGTGCGAGTGCGTCTGGGCGCGCCGCCGCGGCGAGCTGTGCGGCAGCGGTGGCAGGGCGGCAGGCCCGTCGGTGTGCAGCTTGTCGATGAGTTGACCGGCGACTTCGGCCAGTCGGCGCTCGTCGGCGTAGGCCAGCCGCGACGGCAGTTCCTCGACCGGAACCCACGCCACCTCACTGACCTCGACGTCGTCGTCGGACAGCTCGCCGTCGGTGAAGCGCATCAGATAGTGGTGCACGGTATTGTGGACCCGGCGGCCTTCGGTGACG
>JAOPWF010000300.1 GCA_025965815.1 Mycobacterium sp. | reverse complement strand
TCGTAGATGATCGTCTCGTGGTACGGCGTCCGCGGTGCGCGGTCGGACGCCCAGTCGAAGAACGGATTGATTACCACACTGGTCATGGTGTGGCCCAGCGAGTCGACCATCGGCGGGGTGCCGGTGGCCGTGGGATCCTTGGCCGCCACCTCCAGGTCGTAGGAGAACAGCGCCTGGCCGAAGTCGAAGTCGCCGTGAAACGACTTGCCATACGGGTCGAGCAGCAGCTTGCTCGGGTCGCAGCGGTGGCCCGCGGCGGGATCCCACGGGCCGTGGACCCGGTACCCGTAGCGCTGACCTGGGGTGATGGTCGGCAGGTAGGCGTGCCAGACGTATCCGTCCACCTCGTCGAGGTCGATCCGGGTTTCAGCGCCGTTCTTGGCGATCAGGCACAGCTCAACCTTGTCGGCGACCTCGGAGAACAGCGAGAAGTTCGTGCCGGCGCCGTCGTAGGTCGCGCCGAGTGGGTAGCTGGTACCCGGCCAGACGGTGGTCAGCGCGGGCGCGGGCGCGGCCGGGCGGGCTGGCTCACTCGAGGACATCTGTCGACCCTATCGGCGCCTGCGTCGGGTTGCTCGGGATGTCACCACCAGCCCGTCGCGGCCGCGATCTGACGCCCGAGCTCGCTGGTCAGGGTGCGGACGTAGGTGGTCGAGAGGTGGTGGGAGTCGTGGTAGAGCAACACATTTCCTTCGACCGCCCGGCAGATGTCCGGTCGGCACACCGCGTCACTCATGTCCAGAGGCTTGAGGCCCGGGAACTGCCCGACGAAGTCGACGGTCGGGTTGTGATCGCTGAGCACGTCGGAGCGCTTAATACCGCAGGAGGTGGCGTTGCCGCCGTCAGCCAGGCAGTCAGCCGGTTGGAAGGGTTGTCCATCCTTGACCAGCCACGGGGTGTCGCGCATTGCCAGGACGGGAATGTTGTTGGCCGCGAACGCCTGCCAGATGCCGGTGTAGCTGGCGGGCATCACGTCGCCGGGCTTGATGTTCCACGGCCGGGTGGAGGTGGTGAACACGTAGTTCGGGTGATCGGCGAGCAGCTTCGGCATCACCCGCTGGTTCCATTGGTGACACTTCGGGTACGGACGGTTGTCGCCCATCACCAACGGCGCCTGCTCCGTGGTCAGCGGGCAACCCATCTTCAGGTACGTGACCACCTTGAAGTGGTACAGCCGGCCGAGCAGATCCAGCCCGGTGACCCAGTGCTCGGCGTGCGATCCGCCGGCCAGGGCGATGGTCCGCGTGGCCCCTTTGTCCCCGTACGTGCAGTTGATCACGCCGACGTTGTCGAAGTCACTGATACAGCCCTCGGTCGTGGTCTCCGGCAGATCCTCCTTGGCTTCCAGCACGGTGGGCCGCATCGGCAGCTTGGGCACCTTCACGTGGTTGATCAGCGCGCGGGCACCGGGGTAGTCGCGTGCGCTCAGCCCGGCCAGTTCCTTGCCGTTGGCGCGCTGGACGGTCACATGCTCCCGCCAGGTGAACGACGTCGCGGTCAGGGCCACGCCGAGCAGGGCCACCACCGACCCCAGCACGATCGTCGGCCGGCGAAACCGGACCCGCAGCGGAACGAAGACCGGCTGCGCCGTCGAGGCGCTGCGGCGGTAGCGCAGCGGGTTCTCCACGAAGCGCGTCGTGAGGTAGGCCAGCAGACCCGACACCAGCAGGATCCCGGCGCCGTCGAGGAAGTTGGCGTGCGCATGCCCGCTGAGCGACAGCCAGAAGATCAGCAGCGGCCAGTGCCACAGGTAGAGCGAGTAGGCCATCGCGCCGAGCGCGACGAAGGGTGCGGTGGCCAGCACCCGATTGGGAGCGGGCAGTTTGCCCTGCGTGTGGGGATCGGTGAACCGATTAGCCGCGGTCAGGATCAACAGCACGGTCGCCCCGACCGGGACCAGCGCCCAGGGTCCCGGGAATTCCTTGACCCCGTCGATCAGCGCGCCGCAGGACAGGATCACCACCAGCGCTACGACCGCGACCGTGGTGCGCAGCCACATCGGCCAGCGGACGTAGGGAACGACCGCGCCGACCAGCGCACCGAGCAGCAATTCCCAGGCCCGCGCGAAGCTGTTGTAATAGGCCGTCGCCTGGTCGGCGTTGTGAGCAAATATCGCGTAAACGAACGACGCAATCGTCAGCGAACTCAGCAGGACCACGAGCGAAACGCGCATGTATTTGCCGAAGAAACGGCGGAACAGATAGGCGAAGAGAAAGATCAGCCCGAGGAACGCGATGTAGAACTGGCCCTGCACCGACATCGACCAGATGTGCTGCAAAGGGCTGACCGCTTCGCCGGCGCGCAGATAGTCCGAGGCGGTGTCCGCCAACTCCCAGTTCTGGAAGTAGCCCAGACTTGCCAGGCTCTGGTCAGCAAACGTCTCCCAGCGAGTTTCGGGCTGCACCAGAATGGTCAGAACGGCCGATGCGGCAAGCACGACGACGAGCGCGGGCAATAGCCGGCGGACCAATCGGAGCACTTCGGGCACCGGCGACAGCGACGATCCCGGGGTCAGCGCGGTGCGCAGCAGCGAACCCCCGAAAAAGAATCCGGACAACACCAGAAAAACGTCCACACCGCCCGAAACCCGGCCAAACCAGATGTGAAACACCGCGACGAGGGCGATGGCGACTCCGCGCAGCCCATCGAGATCGCGTCGGTAGAACCCCGACTTGCGGTCGCCCATCTTGTCGCCAGCGGCAGGCGCCGGAACGGTAGCTGACACCGGTCGGGTGGGGGTGAGGGTCATCATGGTCGATAGACAATCTACCCAAGGAAAACCCTCCGTTCATGTCGCGGCCAATCGATCACAGTTGGCGAGCAAATGCTCACAAGCCGCGCTGCATTAGGCTCGATCCCCGTGCCTGCGTTGTCACCCGCCGAGATCAGTGCGATTGACGCCGCCCACGTCTGGCATCCGTACAGCACCATCGGCGCCGAGGCGCAAGCGCCCGTGGTTGCTGTCGGGGCGCGTGGCGCCTGGCTGACCGTGATCCACGACGGCCGCCCGGTCGAGGTGCTCGACGCGATGAGTTCCTGGTGGACCGCCATCCACGGACACGGGCACCCCGTGCTGGACGCGGCGATCACCGCCCAGCTGGGCACGATGAACCACGTCATGTTCGGTGGCCTGACCCACGAACCGGCCGCCCGGTTGGCGCAGCTGCTGGTGCAGATCACCCCAGAGGCTCTGGAGACGGTGTTCTTCAGCGACTCCGGCTCGGTGTCGGTGGAAGTGGCGGCCAAGATGGCGCTGCAGTACTGGCGCAGTCTCGGTCGCTTCGGCAAGCATCGGCTGATGACCTGGCGCGGCGGATACCACGGCGACACGTTCACCCCGATGAGCGTCTGCGATCCCGACGGTGGCATGCACTCGCTGTGGACCGACGTACTGGCCCGGCAGGTCTTCGCACCGCAGGTGCCCACCGACTACGACCCGGCCTACAGCGCGGCCTTCGAGCAACAGGTCGCCGAGCACGCCGCCGAACTGGCCGCCGTCGTGGTGGAGCCCCTTGTGCAGGGGGCGGGCGGGATGCGGTTCCACGACCCGCGATACCTGCGCGACCTGCGTGACATCTGCACCCGGCACGACGTGCTGCTGATCTTCGACGAGATCGCCACCGGGTTCGGTCGCACCGGCGAGCTGTTCGCTGCCGACCATGCCGGGGTGAGCCCGGACATCATGTGTGTCGGAAAGGCCCTCACCGGCGGTTACGTCACGCTGGCCGCCACGCTGTGCAGCGGGCGGATCGCGCAGACAATCAGTTCGGGCGAGCCGGGCGCGTTGATGCACGGGCCGACCTTCATGGCGAGCCCGCTGGCCTGCGCGGTGGCGGTGGCGTCGGTGGAACTGCTGCTGGAGCAGGACTGGCGCTCGCAGGTGCGGGCCATCGAGGCGGGTCTGCGGGAGGGGCTGGAGCCCGCCCAGGATCTCCCGGGTGTGGCCGACGTGCGGGTGCGCGGCGGCATCGGCGTCATCGAGATGGAGAAGCCGGTGGACCTGACGGTGGCCACCCCCGCGGCGCTGGACAACGGCATCTGGCTGCGCCCGTTCCGCAACCTCATCTACGCAATGCCTCCGTTCATCT
>JAOPWF010000265.1 GCA_025965815.1 Mycobacterium sp. | reverse complement strand
GGATGAAGCACCCACCCAGCGAGACCGGGCTGCCGATCGGAGTATTCGGGCGCAGTCTGGCAAACCGCGGCGGATTGCTCGCTCATCGCCCAAACGGTCATCAGGTGGATGCCGTGGCGCTGCTCGAACTCATCGTTGATGTGATGGCTGACGACCTTGCGAAGCGTGTGTTTACGGTCGTCGGGGCCCGTTTCGCGGGTTAGCAGCATGGCCATCATCGCTGGCATCAACACGCCGCTGGTGGCACCTGAGAAGGCGACATCAGACCAGAAGCGACTGACGCTGAACCGACGCTGCATCATGTAACCGCCCCCGCAGAACAGCGCCGTCGCGATGTTCTTCATGCCACCGGCGTGGTGCTGCGGATTGACACCGAGGAAGGTGTCTTGGGGACCGAGTTCGAGACGGTGCGCCCATAGTGCACCCGAGGCGACGTAACCGGAATGGGTCAGGATCACGCCCTTCGGACGGCCAGTGCTTCCGGAGGTGTACATGACAGTGACCGGATCGGTGGGCTCGTTGATATCTGCCAGAACGCCGATCCCCGAGCTCGCACCGAGCGCCACCAGCTGCTCGTCACTGAGGATCTGGCGCGGACCGTCGATGGCCGCCGACAGCTCGTCTTCGAGAACGATCGCAAGCGCCGGTGGCGTCTCGCGGAGCGCTCGCCGTAGCTGCGGCATGCGTTCGCCGTCGGTTATCACGGCGCGCGGTTCACAGTGGCGGAGGAAGTACACGAGCTCCTCCTCGGTCGATTCGGGCAGCAGCGGTACGTAGACACCGCCGGCCATCTGGATCGCAAGGTGGTAGACCATCGTCTCGGGAGTGTTTGCGAGCAGCAGGATGACGCGGTCGCCGCGGCCAACGCCGGCTGCCCGCAGCCCGCGAGCGCGCCGCTCCACGGCGTCGAGCACGTCGCTATAAGACCATCGCGAGCCCTCGAAGTAAAGGAGCGGGCGGCGGGGATCGCCGCAGCCCACGCCGTGTCTCAGCAGCGCCGTCGCGGTCGGGATCCTGGCTAGTTCTTCATCGAGGGCGGTCAAAACACCAGCCACCTTTCCGGATTCTCTGAGAGATCGGCCGGCGCGTCGTAACCGTGCGATCGGGCGCCCTCTAGCGTGCGAAAGGTCCAGCGAAATGGCTCGCCCCGGAGATACCACTCGACGGCGAGGATCGAGTGGCAATACGGACAGAAGATCTCGGCCAGCTCAACGTCGTCGTGTGGCCGAATTCGCCAGCGGGACCCAAGCTCGTCGCTGCGCAGCCGCTCAGAGGCGCGACCCCGGGCGACTAGACATGCGTCCTTCCAGTTTTCGGCGGCTGCGCAAAGGCGCTGCTCGCACGCGGTGCAGCTGACGCTGTCGGTGACGGCGTCCCACGCTACTGGTCCGATCTGGATGCGACCGTCCAGTCTCTCCGTGGGAGATTGCGATGCGTTCGCCTGGGCTGTGGGGGGTTGCGGCTCGGCGCCGCTCGCATCGCGCGCGCGGCCGACCCGCTCTTGCCGTATCTGCTGACGCCGCGTTGCCGTGGCCTCGACGTCCACGGCGCCGCCGGCGTCCAGGACGACGCCGTAGACGCCGCGTGCAGCTTGTGCGGAGACGATGCCCTCGATGACGTCAAGCGCCACGCTTTCGGGGTCGCGGGCGAGCGGATCTCCGTAGCCGCCGCCGCCCGGGTGGGTCATCACGAACACCTCGGAGCCGGGGCCCTTGCCGATCTCTCGCGAGCCCTGCCAGACGGCCTTGGACGGGAGCGAGTCGAAGTTGCCGGGGAAACGCTGCTCGAGGTCGTCGAGCGTGCTGACCTCCCCGGCGTGCAGTCGCTCCCATGCGTCTGTGCCTGCGATGGGCCCGTAGTACACGCCGGAGGCCGGGTAGCCGCCGTAGAGGCCGTACTCTGGGATCGCGTTCCGGCCCGTGCAGAACGTGCCCGACAAGGGCGAGCTCTGGTCGCCCCATACGATCACCGCGCTGCGGATGCCCACGCCGCCTCGCCATGTCCCCGCGCCGCCTGAGTCGATCCAGTTCTGGCGGGACAGGAACAGCAGTGGCTCCTGCGCCTCATGAGCCTCGACGCTAGGTATTGAGCCGTGGAGGCTGACAAACGGGCCGCCGCTGCCGTCAAGGCCAGGCATCGCCCCTTGCCCCACCCCAGAGGTGTCCTTGCTGAGGAACAGTGCGCGGCGTCCGTGCTGGTTGGATGTGCCGGTGAAGATGTAGCACGGGAATTGCGCCGCCCACTGCGCGGTGGTCCGCTCGGCCAACTCGCCGCCCGCTGCCTGCAGTGCGCTGCTCGCGGCGGCGATGATCGCCTCCTGCACTGCCCATGCGCCGTAACCGGTCGCCAGGCCGACGGGCGTCGGGTAGGGCGCGTTGATGAACGAGTCACTTGCCTTGATATGCACTGCTGCCATCACCCCCGCGTTGAAGGGGATGTCGCTGGCGATCTGCTGGATGAACGGACCGAGTGCACCGCCGAGTAGGCCGGAGGTCGTGCAGTTGAGCAGGGCAGGCGCAGGCGGCGAGCTCTGGCTGAAGTCGAGCAGGAGCTCGTCGCCAGCGACGGTCATCAAGAGGTGCGCTCTGTAGATCCCCTCGTCCTTGTAGCCGTCCTCGATGTAGTCCGCGGACTCATAGACCCCGTCGGGTATTTCTCGCAGGCGAGCACGGAATAGCTCCTCGGAGAGCCGTTGCTGACCGGTCATGAGGGCTCTGAGCCGTGCCACTCCGTATTCTCGGGCGAGGTTGCGTACTCCATGGATCGCGAAGTTGATCGATCCGACCATCGCCGCAACATCCTGTGTCGTCTCATCGGGGACGCGCGTGTTATTGGTGAAGGCTCGCACC
>JAOPWF010000808.1 GCA_025965815.1 Mycobacterium sp. | reverse complement strand
TCGACGCCGTCGACCTGGGCACCGGTGAGTCCAACATCCACGCGTGGCAGGTCTGCCCGCAGTGCGGCTGGGCCCGGACCGGACCGTCCGGCACGGCGCCCGAACCGGCGGCGAGTTGTCCCCGCTGCCACAGCACCGCCATCGCAGACGTCAGCCAGCTCCTGCCCGTTGTCGAGATGACCCGGGTGTCGGCAGAGGTCCGTCGTGACGAGGCCACGATCAACGACATCCGCGACAACCGCAAACGCGAACCATTCACCGTCGTCACCGCCGCCGACGTCGATCCCATCCAGGTGGGTCGCACCTGGTTCCGGGCCAGCTCGGCATTCGGGGCGGAGTACCTGCGGCGCTTGGACATTCGGTGGATCAATCTAGGTAGGCGGACGTCGAAGGGAAAGAAGCGGCTGATCGCCGGGCAGGAGTCGGCGAGCGGCCTGTTCCGCGTATGTGCAGCCTGTGGCCAGATCGACGCCGCGGCCGGACGCAACAGCCGCTACGAACACCGCACCTGGTGTCGGCTGCGCGATTCAGCCACCGAGGATGTCCGCGACATCGCGCTGGCGCGACGGCTTCGAACGCAAGGCGTCCTGCTGCACCTGCCGCCGCAGATGGAGTACGACAACTTCGCCCACCCCAGCCTCGCCGCCGCGATCTTGCTGGGGTTGCGTCAGGTGATTGGCGGATCGCCCGAGCACCTCGACGTCGCCACTATCAGCGACGCACTGTGGGCACCGGAACGTCGGGCACTGCTCATCCACGACACGGTCCCGGGCGGCACGGGCTACCTCGCCGAGTTCTCGGATCACACCAAGGTTTTCGCGGTGCTCGCCGCCGCACGACAGATCGTGCGTGAATGCCCCTGCCGCGACGAGGACCGACTGGCCTGCCATCGCTGCCTGCTGCCGTTCGCCGCGCCCTACGACATGGACAAGGTGTCCCGGCTGACCGCGCTGAAATTGCTCGACGACATCCTGGACGTCGGATCCCACGCCACCCCCGACCTCGAGGACTGGACCGCCGAGGTGACCGAGAAGGCGCCACCGCCCACCCCCGTCAGTGACGAGTCGTTCCTCGAACGCGACTTCTACTGCGCGTTCATCGCTCGGCTCAAGCTGATGGGCGCCGCCGTCGTGGAAAAGCCCGGCACCTACGGGCCGTCGGCGACCATCACTCTGCAGGGCAGCACACCACGCAAATGGTCGCTGCGACCGCAGGTGTCGCTCGACTTCGTTAAGCCCGACTTCGTGCTGCAGACCGCCGACCCCGACATTCCCCGAATAGCGATCTTCGCCGACGGGCGCGCCTTCCACGCGGTACCCGGTTGCAACCGCGTGGCCGACGACGCCGACAAGCGGGCCGCTCTCCGCAGCGCGGGCTACCTCGTATGGTCGTTCGGCCACGACGATCTCCAGCGCTTCAAGGCGGGCGACATCGCCGAGCCCGCGTGGTTTGACCAGAAGGCCGCCAGCGTGGTCACCAGCCGGTTCCACGTCCAGCCGAGCCTGGTCCGCCTGCAGGCGAAGGACCCTGTGTCGCAACTTCTGGAGTTCATGGTCGACCCGGACATCGACGCGTGGAAGCACTTCAGCAGGTGGATGCCGTATCTGTTCGTGCGCGCCGACAACCGCGTGCACGCCGAATCCGAGGGCGTCGCCACCGCGGCGATTGCAGCACTCGACGGAGCGGCGCCATTCGCCGACCTCGGGTCCGACGTGTGCTGGACGTACGTCGCCGGTGGCGTCACCGTCACCGCGGGCGTGCGGACAACCGCCGACCAGCCCCGGGCCGTGCTCGCCGTCGACGACCGCGACGACCGACTCGAGCACCTCAGCGGCGCGGCGTGGAAGGAGTGGGTGCGACTGTCCAACTGGCTGGGCATCAGCGACCCCGGCCGGGTCACCACCCGCACCCTGCTGGACGTCGCTCCGACCGTCGCCCCCGACGGCGTGCAGGACGCCGCTCTCACCGCCGAATGGCAGCTGTTGCTCGACGAGTCCGTGTCGGAAGCCGAGCGTAGCCTGATCCGGATTCTCGCCGAACGGGGAACTGCTGCACCTATTTTGGGCTTCGAGACCGCCGACGGCGAGGTCCTCGACATGGCCTGGGCCGATGCGCGCGTTGCCGTGGTGTTCGACGACGGTGGAGAAGCGGGGATGCTGGAGGGCTGGACTGTGTGTCCGCCGGACGCTGCGCGGATCATCGCAGCATTGACATCGAATGGAGTGGTGTAGGTGGCGAACCTGGTCATCGCCTCGAACAGTAAGGCGATGTCGAAGCTAGACGGCTCGGTCAAGAACAAGGTGTACGACTTCTTCGAGAAGCTCAACACCGACGACACCGCACCCGGGCTGCACATCGAACCGCTGAACGCGGCGACCGACCCGCGGGTGCGCACCGGACGCGTCGACCTGCACTACCGGGCCATCCTCTTCCGCGTCGACGACAAGTCGAGTGGAACGACTTACATCTACATGGGTACGTGGCCGCACGACGAGGCCAACAAACTCGCCGAGCGGGCCACCCTGCGCGTCAACCCGATCAACGGCACCCTCGAAGGGCTCATCGGAGACCTCCCGGAGACCAAATCGCCGGTGGTGGCGTCGAAACCCGCTCAAGTAGAGGTAGTTTCGTACCTCACGGGTGTTGGCTACACGCTCGCCGACCTAACCGACGGGCTCGGCATCGACCCGGTGCTCGCCGCCGCGGCCATGGCCGCGCCTGACGAGTCGGCGCTACTCGACGCGGCTGCGGCTGGCGTGGACTGGGAGGGCAGCGCCCTGCTGGACCTCGCGACCGGCATCGCCATCGAGACTATCCGCGACAAGCACGGCTTCACCGAAGCTCCCGTCGACCCTTCGCTCGACGAAGATCAACAGATCATCAAAGCTCTGGACCGCCCGGCGTCGAAGATGCAGTTCGCCTTCATCGAAGACGACGAGGAACTGCGCCGCGTCATCGAGGGCGGTGACTTCGCCGCCTGGCGCACCTTCCTTCACCCCGAACAACGCAAGTACGTGGAGGCCAGCCACAACGGCGCGTTCCGACTCTCCGGCGGCGCCGGCACCGGCAAGACCGTCGTCGCCATCCACCGAGCCCGCCGCCTGGCCCGCGAGAACCCGGATGCCCGGATCATCCTGACTACCTTCAACGCCACCCTCGCACAGGGACTCAAGGCCGACCTCGCAGCGCTGGATCCCGCGCTGCCCATCGCCGAGAAGCCTGGCGATAGCGGCGTTTACGTCGGCGGCATCGATGCGCTGGGCAGGGACGTGCTGCATCGCTCGCGTGAGAACCTGGCAGCGGCCTCAGAACGCATCTTCGGGCGTGGCGGCATCGAATTCGGGTCTAAACGAACATCTTCCGACGTGGTGTGGCGCGAGGTCGCCCAGACCGTCGACTCCGGACTCGACGCCAAGCTCGGCACCGCGGCGTTCCTGGAGTCCGAGTACGTGGCCGTCGTGCTGGCCAACCGCATCACTACGCTGGAGCAGTACGCGAAAATCGCCAGGCCCGGCCGGGGTGTAAGACTGAGTCGGCCGCAGCGCATCGGGGTGTGGAAGCTCGTCGATGGGTTTCGCCGACAGAGCCAGATGGACGAGACCATCAGCTTCCCCGAGGTTCTGGCGATTGCCGCGGAAACGCTCATGATCCGCGCTGAAGGTGACGGCACCTACCTCGCCGATCACGTCATCGTCGACGAGGCGCAAGACCTGCACGCGACCCACTGGGCGCTGTTACGCGCGTTGGCATCCGAAGGGCCCAACGACCTGTTCATCGCTGAGGACTCGCACCAGCGGATCTACGGCAGCCCGATCGTGCTGAGCCGCTTCGGAATCAAGATTGTGGGACGGTCCCGGCGGCTCACGCTGAACTACCGCACGACGGCCCAGAATCTGCACTTCGCGGTGAGCGTGCTGTCTGGGGCGGAGTACCGCGACCTCGAACAGGGCGAAGAGGCGACCAACGACTACCGGTCGGCGCGCAACGGTCCCGAGCCGGAACTGATTCAGTGCGACGACCAGACCGCCGAACTTGGCGTCGTCGCGGCGAAGCTCAAGTCCTGGCTCGACGAGGGCGACGTCGAGCCGGAAAGCATCGCTGTGCTCACCCGCGGCCAGGACGAGCGTGACCGCTTCGTGCGCGGACTCGGCGAGCGCGGTGTCACCGTGCGCGCGGTCGACAAGAGCGCTGCCACGCTTGGCCAGCCGGTGGTGATGACGATGCACCGAGCCAAGGGAATGGAGTTCTCGCGGGTGATCCTCGCGGGCGCCGACGACAAGCACGTCCCGTCCCCGGCCACCCTGCGCTCCGTGCCCGACGAAGAGCGGGCAGAGGCGTTGCTACGCGAACGTTCGCTGCTTTACGTCGCTAGTAGCCGGGCACGGGATGCTCTAGTCGTGACCTGGAGTGGTAAACGCTCGGAGCTGCTGGGCTAACCGGCTGCGCCGCGTAGTGGTGTGAAGATAAGTCCATGAGCGCACGCGAGTTCCGCGACGACGACGCCGGCTATCTGGCCTGGCTCGCCACCCATCCCGATGGCTACCTGATCAACATCGCGCGCGGCCATAACGCGACCCAAGCGCGTGTGCACCATGCCGGTTGCCGGACGATCAGCGGTCAGAACCCACGCGGCGGCACGTGGACCGGGCCGTACGTGAAAGTTTGCGCGGAGCATCTCGCCGAGCTCGAGCAGTGGGCGATCGACCAGGTGGGCGAGCCGATCCCGCGGTGCGGGTCCTGTCACCCGGCTCGACACGCCGTACGACCCATTCTCACCAAGCGGACCGAACGGGCGGTCGGGGCCCCGGTGCTGCCCGAGGATGGCTGCGAGGTCCACGGACCGGTGGCGGGCAGGGCGGTAGTCGAGGCCTGGGCCGA
>JAOPWF010000243.1 GCA_025965815.1 Mycobacterium sp. | reverse complement strand
TCGGGCCGGTCGGAACCCTCGGGTCCCGCGATCACCCCGCACGCCTCGTCGGGGTGGTCGGCGCGGGCGTGGGCGACCATGGCGTCGGCCAGGTCGGCACGAATCACCAGCACTGCACCACTCCGCTCGTCATTCGAATGCTCCGGGCAGCATGCCACGGTAGGTCGGTATTCCGGCGACGGACTCAGCGGCAAGCACACCTACCAGTACCGCACGGGTCAGGCAGTCGGCGGCGGCAGCACCGACGGCGCTGGTCAGAGTGGTCTCCGGCAACATCGACGCCGGTGTGGTGGGCGGCGACGCCACCTCGGCCGCGCCGGTCGCCAGCGCGAAGACCGTGTCACCGTCCAATGGTGTGTGCGACGGCCGGATGGCACGGGCCAACCCGTCCTGGGCGGCTACCGCAACGCGCTGGCAGGCCGCCGGGCCGAGCGCAGCGTCTGTCGCGACCACGGCGATCGTCGTATTGAGCGGACTCTGCTTGGCGTCCAGATCGGCGAAGGCCGCAACCTGGTCGGCCGGCGGCGGCACCAGCCCGAACTCTCCGATCAGATACGCCATCCACGGCAGTCCCGTCGCCGGGTCGATGACATTGCCCGCCGGGTTGACCACCACCAGCGCGCCGACGGTCACACCGGAATCCAGCAGCACCGACGCCGTCCCGACCCCGCCCTTCAGCACGCCGGCGCGAGCGCCCGTCCCAGCACCCACCGTGCCGATGGCGACGTCCTCACCGGCGCTGTCGGCGGCGGCATATCCGAACTCCGCGGTCGGTCGACAGCCCCATCCGCCCACCGGCAGGTCGAAAATCACCGCGCCCGGGACGATGGGCACCAGTCCGCCGTCCATCGCCACGCCGCGCTCGTGCTCCTCGAGCCACTGCATCACTCCGTCCGCCGCGGCGAGACCGTAGGAGCTGCCCCCGGTGAGCAGCACCGCGTCGACGTACCGCACGGAGTTGGCCGGATCCAGCAGATCGGTCTCCCGAGTACCGGGGGCGCCGCCGCGGACGTCGACCGCACCGACGGTGCCGGGCGGCGTCAGGACCACGGTGCTGCCGGTGGCCCACCCAGCGCCCAGCGACGCGTCGGGATCCAGCCGGTGATGGTGGCCGACCCGGATGCCCCCGACATCCGTTATCGCGCTCATCGGATCGGCTTGCCCATCAGGCCGAGGATGAGGTACTCCTGCAGCACGGTCAGCCACTGATACACGTCGAGGTGACCGGCCATCGGGTGTTCGGCGGGCAACCGATCGGGACCGTCGGGTCCGATGTCGAGCATGGTGCCCAGCGCCAGCCGGACGTCGTTGACCGCCGCCGCCCACGCCTGTGCCTCATCTTCGGTCAGCTCGAACCGGCCGCCGCCGTCCGGGATGGTCTGCAGCAACTGTTGTGCCGCATCACGTTTGGCGTCGATGATCTCGGGCTCGTGCAGGCTGCGCAGTGCGCGATTCACGCTTTCGGCACTGGCCGATCCAGCCGGGTGACCGGTCTCCGACCGGTAGAAGTCCGGCAGTATCCGGCGCATCGTCTCGTCCTCAGGACGCTCGGCATTGCCAGTGCGCATACCGGTGATGGTCTCGAGTTCGTCTGTCGGCGAGTCCGATTCGCGCTCGTCAAGCATCGTCAACATCGAGCTGACCATGTTCTGCAGCAAGGCCGCCTCGTGCGGGGCCAATGCGGATCGGTAGTGGGGCCCGTCGGGCGTATCGACCCGCTTCCACTTGCGCACTATTGCGTCCCGGTTCTCTCCGTTAGATCCGGTCAGCGGTCCTGCTGCATGGTCGCCCACAGCCCGGCGGCGTGCAGCTTGGACACGTCGACCTCCATGGACTCCCGGCTGCCGGCCGACACCACCGCTTTGCCTTCGTTGTGCACCTGCAGCATCAGCTTGGTCGCGTGTGGCTCGCTGTAGCCGAAGAGCTTCTGGAAGATGTACGTCACGTAGTTCATCAGGTTAACCGGATCGTCCCAGACGATGGTGACCCAGGGACTCTGAGCGACGTCGACAGGATCAGCTTCCTTCTGACCGCTGCTACCCGGTTTGGTGGTCGGTGCTGACGCAACCATGTCGTAAGGATACCGACGGTGCTCAACCGATACCGTTGCGGTGTGACAGCCGCGTTGCTGACCGACAAATACGAGTTGACGATGCTCGCCGCGGCGCTGCACGACGGCACCGCGCAGCGCCGGACCACGTTCGAGGTGTTCGCCCGCCGGCTTCCCGAAGGACGTCGCTACGGTGTCGTCGCGGGGACGGCCAGGCTCGTGGAAGCCTTGTCGGAGTTCAAGTTCGACGACGCGGCACTGGCCGTGCTGGACGGGTTCCTGAACGCCCCGGTCCTCGACTACCTTCGCGGCTACCGGTTCCAGGGCGACATCGACGGGTACGCCGAGGGCGAGCTGTACTTCCCCGGCTCCCCTGTGCTGTCGGTGCACGGCACCTTCGCCGAGTGCGTGCTGCTGGAAACGCTGGCGTTGTCCATCTTCAACCATGACACCGCCATCGCATCCGCGGCGACGCGGATGGTGAGCGCCGCCGAAGGCCGCCCCATCATCGAGATGGGCTCGCGGCGCACCCACGAGCAGGCCGCCGTCGCGGCCGCCCGTGCCGCCTACATCGCCGGGTTCGCCGGGTCGTCCAACCTTGAGGCGCAGCGCCGCTACGGCGTACCTGCGCTGGGTACCAGCGCGCATGCCTTTACCCTGTTGCACACCGGGCCGGACGGAACCGACGAGCGGGCGGCTTTCCGGGCGCAGGTCGAAGCGCTCGGCGTGAACACCACGCTGCTCGTCGACACCTACGACATCACCACCGGCGTCGAGAACGCGGTCGGGGTGGCCGGGCCGGGCCTGGCTGCGGTGCGCATCGACTCCGGCGACCTCGGCGTGCTGGCACGGCAGGTCCGTCGACAACTGGACAGCCTCGGCGCCCATCAGACCCGGATCGTGGTGTCGGGTGACCTGGACGAGTTCGCGATCGCCGCACTGCGCGCCGAGCCCGTCGACAGCTACGGCGTCGGCACCTCCGTGGTCACCGGATCCGGCGCACCGACCGCCAACATGGTCTACAAGCTGGTGGAAGTCGACGGCATACCCGTCGAGAAACGCAGCACCCGCAAGGAGTCCCACGGCGGACGCAAGCAGGCGATGCGACTGGTCCGGCCAACGGGCACGATCGTCGAGGAGGTCGTCTACCCGGCCGGAAAGCCGCCGGAGTTCAGCGAATCCGAACTGCCGGAGCCGGGGCTGACCGGTCGGTCGCTGACCGTCCCGCTGGTCCGCGCGGGCGAGCCTGTCCCCGGTGTCACCGACCGTCTGCCGGCCGCCCGCGTGCGCGTCGCGGCGGGTCTGCACAGCCTGCCGTGGGACGGTCTGAAATTGTCCCGGGGCGAGCCGGCGGTTCCGACCAGAATCATCGCGCCATCCGCACACGGTTAGGAGGAGCCACGGTCGCCGCAGAGGATCCCCACCCGATCACCCAGCTGCTGGGCACCGCGGTCGAGGCGCTGGGTGGCAGTGAGCGGCGCGGCCAGATCGAGATGGCCGAGGCGGTCGCGAACGCCTTCGACACGGGCGAGCACCTGGCCGTGCAGGCCGGCACCGGCACAGGCAAGTCGCTGGCCTACCTCGTGCCGGCGATCGCCCGCGCGGTCGCAGGCAACGAACCCGTCGTGGTGTCGACCGCGACCATCGCCCTGCAGCGCCAGCTCGTCGACCGCGACCTGCCGCGGCTGGCCGACTCCCTCGCCGACGCACTGCCCCGCCGGCCGCGGTTCGCGCTGCTGAAGGGACGCAGCAACTACCTGTGCCTAAACAAGTTGCATAACGGTTCCGCCGCCGCCGAACCGGGTGAACAAGCGCAGGAGGAACTCTTCGAACCGTTCGCCTTCCAGGGCGCGGCGATGAGCCGCTCGCGCGAAGAGCAGAGTTTAAGCCGCGACGTGCAGCGCCTGACGGAGTGGTCGTCGGCGACCGAGACCGGTGACCGCGACGAGGTGACTCCCGGTGTGCCCGACCGGTCCTGGGCACAGGTCAGCGTCTCGGCGCGGGAGTGCCTCGGGGTCGCCCGCTGCCCGTTCGGCACCGAGTGTTTCCCGGAGAAGGCGCGCGCCGAGGCCGGCCACGCCGATGTCGTCGTCACCAACCACGCCCTGCTCGCCATCGACGCCATCGCCGAGGCGGCGGTGCTGCCCGAGCACGGGCTACTGATCGTCGACGAGGCGCATGAACTGGTCGACCGGGTCACCTCGGTGGCCACCGGCGAACTCTCCGCGACGGTGCTGGGCGTGGCGAACCGCCGCATCGCCCGGCTGGTCTCCACTGAACTGGCGCAACGGCTAGAGGCCGCGTCCGCCACGTTTACCTCGGCCATCCACGACGCCGCGCCGGGACGCATCGATCACCTCGACGACGAGATGGCGACGTTTCTCACCGCGCTGCGCGACGCCGCGAGTAAGGCGCGCTCGTCGATCGACACGTCGCCCAGCGATCCCAAGGCGGCGTCAGCCCGCGCGGAGGCCGCCTCCAGCCTCACCGATGTCAGCGACACCGCGACACGCATCCTCACCTCCTTCGTGCCCGCCATCCCGGATCGCAGCGACGTCGTCTGGCTCGACCACGAGGACAACCGCGGGACGATCCGGCCGGTACTGCGGGTGGCGCCGCTGTCGGTGGCCGGACTGCTGCGCACCCGGCTCTTCGAGCAGTCCACGGCCGTGCTCACGTCGGCGACACTGACGGTCGGCGGCAGCTTCGACGCGATGGCGACCGCCTGGGGACTAGCAGCCGCACCGGACGAGAAGGCGCCACTGGACCGGATGTCGCCGGCCCAGCGGCTCCGGTGGCGCGGCATCGATGTCGGATCGCCGTTCGAGCACGCGAAGGCCGGCATCCTGTACGTTGCCGCGCACCTGCCGCGGCCCGGCCGCGACGGCACCGGGTCCGGCGAGCAGCTCGACGAGATCGCGGCACTCATCACCGCCGCGGGTGGGCGCACCCTCGGACTGTTCTCGTCGATGCGGGCCGCGAGGTCCGCCGCCGAGGTGATGCGCGAACGGCTGGAGACACCGGTGCTGTGTCAGGGCGAGGACACCACCTCAGCGCTGGTCGAGCGTTTCGCCGCGGACGCGGAGACGTCGTTGTTCGGCACGTTGTCGCTCTGGCAGGGCGTCGACGTGCCCGGTCCGTCGCTGTCGCTGGTCCTGATTGACCGCATCCCGTTCCCCCGCCCCGACGACCCCCTGCTGACCGCGCGGCAGCGGGCGGTCGCCGCACGCGGCGGCAACGGGTTCATGGCCGTCGCGGCCAGCCATGCCGCCCTGCTGCTGGCGCAGGGCGCGGGCCGGCTGCTCCGGCGGGTGGACGACCGTGGCGTCGTCGCGGTGCTCGACTCCCGGATGGCCACCGCCCGCTACGGCGGTTACCTGCGGGCATCGCTGCCGCCGTTCTGGGCGACGACCGATCCGGTGCGGGTCCGCGGTGCGCTCGAACGCCTCCGCGCCGCCGACTGATTCGCGGGTCGCCCGTCGGCACGCACACTATCCTTACAGCGAATTCATAGCCGCCCCGCTACCCGGCCACCCGACGCACCCCGAAAGGCGCAGCATGAGCCGACGACACCTGGTAGGTGCCCTGTTGGCGACCTGCACGGTGCTGCTCCTCGCGTCGTGCTCGACCACCCTGGACGGCAAACCCGTCTCGGTGTTCGAAGACCCGTTCAAGGTGGCCGGACTGCCCGCCGTCGACGGGCCCAGCGGGCTGCGGCCAGACGCCACGGCGCCGACTCGCGACGTGCAGAGCACCGACGGCGGCGACATCGACCAGCTGGCGGGCAGCGCGGTCACCGATATCGAGGAGTTCTGGCAGGGCGCCTACGGTTCGACCTTCTCCGGCGAGTTCCGGCCCGTCGACAAACTCATCTCCTGGGACGCCACCGACTTCGGCGAGGTGTTCTGTGAAGAAGACACTTACAGCCTGGTCAACGCCGCGTACTGCCCACTGGACGACACCATCGGGTGGGAGCGCGGCGAGCTCATGCCGTCACTGCGCGACGGGTTCGGCGACATGGCCATCCCGATGGTGCTGGCCCACGAATACGGCCACGCCATCCAGAAGATGGCCAAGCTGAACAAGAAGGGCACCCCGACGCTGGTGTCGGAGCAGCAGGCGGACTGCTTCGCCGGTGTGTACATGCGCTGGGTCGCCGAGGGCAATTCGCCGCGCTTCACGCTGAGCACCAGCGACGGGCTCAACAATCTGCTGGCGGCCATGCTGTCGTTCCGTGACCCGCTGCTCAGCGAAGCCGACTACGACTCGGGGTCCGACGAGCACGGCTCGGCGTTCGAGCGGATCACCGCCTTCCAGTTCGGCTTTACCGACGGCGCGTCGTCGTGCGCGGCGATCGACGTCAAGGAGATCGGCCAGCGCCGCGGCGACCTGCCGGTCGAACTGCAGCAGGACCAGACCGGCGAGTATCCGGTGAGCGCGGAGTCGGTGCGGGCCATCGTCGACGCGCTGGGCATCATCTTCGCGCCCAAGTCCCCGCCGCAGGTGAGCTTCGACGCGTCCGCGGCGTCGTCCTGCCCGAACGCCCGCGCGAGTTCACCGGTGTCGTACTGCCCCGCCACCAACACCATCGGGGTCGATCTGCCGGAACTGCAGAAGCTCGGCACGCAGTCCGACGGCGAAAGCGGTCCGGGATTGATGACCGGCGACAACTCCGCCTACTCGGTGCTGACGTCGCGCTACATGCTGGCAATCCAGCAGGAACACGGCGGGCTGGTACTCGACAACGCCGAGGCGGGGCTGCGGACGGCGTGCCTGACCGGGGTGGCGACGACCAAGATGACCAAGGAGGTCACCACCACGGACGGCAACACCATCGCGCTGACCGCCGGTGACCTCGACGAAGCCGTGTCGGGCCTACTGACGAACGGCCTGGTCGCCGGCGACGTCAACGGCGAGCCGGTGCCGTCCGGTTTCTCCCGGATGGACGCCTTCCGCACCGGCGTGCTCGGCGACGAGGCACGCTGCCTCAAGCGCTTCCCGTGACGCGGGATCTACGCACGGCGGGCTGGAGCGAAGCGACCGGGGATCTACACGCGACGGGCTGAGCACCTACCCGTCAGGCGACTTGGTACGCGCAGCGGCGTCGACTCGACCCGGCCGTCGTCCACCAGCGCCGCGGCGGGATCGGGCTCCGGATCGGCGGAGGCCACCGGAGCGGCTGCCACGCACACCATCACACGGGCGGCCACGACGGCGGCGGGACGAAAAGGCATCGATCGATCATTACCGCACCGCGGCGCGATCCGGGCGGAAACCCGGAAGGGTTAGGCGAGCGTCACAAGGCCGAGCTCGTTGTCCACGGCCAGCAGCTTGTGGTGCGGCAACACCCGCACGGTGTACCCCACTGGCCCGGCGACCGGCAGCGGGGTGGTGGTCGAGAAGATCTCGTTGCCACCGTCGGCACTGCCGGTGTGGCCCATGTCCACGCAGACCGGGTTCAGCAGAGCGTCGGTGGCGTCGACGCGACCCAGCACCGCCTGCACCGCGACCTCGTCGGGATGCAGGCCCGCCAGCGCGACGTTCGCGGTCAGCGTCAGTTCCGATCCGAGCAGCGGCGTGTCCGGCAGCCCGGTGCTGTCCACGTCGGTGATCTGAATCTTCGGCCATGCCTCCTGGGCGCGCTGCCGGTAGTCGGCGAGGTCGCGGGCGGCACTGAAGTCCACCTTGCCCTTCGCCTTGCCCGCCTCGATCGTGTTGCGCAGGGACTGTGCGGCTGGTGCGTAGTACTTCTCCGTGTAGTCGCGGACCATCCGCGACGCCAGCACCTTGGGGCCCAGCGTCTGCAGCGTGTGACGCACCATCTCCACCCACCGCGGCGGGACGCCCCGTTCGTCGCGTTCGTAGAACTTCGGTGTCACCGACTGCTCGAGCAGGTTGTAGAGGGCGCTGGCTTCCAGATCGTCGCGGCGGGTTTCGTCGGCGACCCCATCGGCGGTCGGTATCTCCCAGCCGTTTTCGCCGTCGTACCACTCATCCCACCAGCCGTCGCGAACCGACAGGTTCAGGCCGCCGTTGAGCGCACTCTTCATTCCCGACGTGCCGCACGCCTCCAACGGCCGCAGCGGATTGTTGAGCCAGACGTCGCAGCCCCAGTACAGCAGCCGGGCCATCGACATGTCGTAGTCGGGCAAGAAGGCGATGCGGTGCCGCACTTCCGGGCGGTCGGCGAACCGCACCACCTGCTGGATCAGCGCCTTGCCGCCGTCGTCGGCGGGGTGGGACTTGCCGGCGACGATCAGCTGGACCGGGTTCTTCTCATCGAGCAGCAGCCGCTCCAGTCGCTCGGGATCCCTCAGCATCAGCGTGAGCCGCTTGTAGGTCGGCACCCGCCGGGCAAACCCGATGGTCAGCACCGACGGGTCGAACGCCTTTGCGATCCAGCCCAATTCGGCG
>JAOPWF010000230.1 GCA_025965815.1 Mycobacterium sp. | reverse complement strand
CCATACGCGATCACCCTTCCGCCACTGTGACGCGGGCGAATCCGCCGATGGTCGCACCGCTGGTGCCCCGACGCGTCGTGCTAGGGGGAGCCATCGCCGGGGCGGCGGCGCTGGCCTTGTCGTCTTGTTCGGCGAAGCCATCGTCCACGTCGGCGACCAACAGCACTGCGGCGGCCCTCAGCTCGTCGTTTGACGAGCTCGACGCGAAAATCAACGCGGGCATGAAGGCCTATGCGGTCCCGGGTGTCGCAGTTGCCGTCTGGGCCGGCGGCCAAGAATATGTCAAGGGGTACGGGGTCACCAATGTCGACCATCCGTTACCTGTGGACGGCGACACCGTTTTCCGGATCGGCTCCACCACAAAGACGTTCACCGGCACGACGATGATGCGGCTGGTGGAGCAGGGCAAGGTGGACCTGGACTCGCCTGTGCGCCGCTACATCCCCGACTTCGCGGTGGCCGACGCGTCAGTCAGCGCCACGGTGACCGTGCGCCAACTGCTCAATCACACCTCAGGCTGGAACGGTGACGATGTGCAGGACTTCGGGCGTGGCGATGACGCGCTGGCGCGCTACGTCAGCTCGATGACACGGTTATCGCAGCTGACTCCGCCCGGAAGCGTGTTCGCTTACAACAACTCAGGTTTGGTGGTGGCGGGCCGGATCATCGAGCTTGTCGCTGGGACAACCTACGAGTCGGCGGTGCAGAACCTGCTGGTCGACCCGCTGCAGCTGGCCCACACCCACTACTTCTCCGACCAGATAATCGGTCTGAACGTGGCGGCATCGCACAACGTGGTCGACGGCAAACCGGTTGTCGATACGGGTTTTTGGGCATTCCCACGCAGCTGCAACCCCACCGGTGCCTTGATGTCCACGGCGCGAGATCAACTGCGCTACGCGCGCTTTCACCTCGGCGACGGCACAGCCCCCAACGGCATCCGGCTGCTGAACCAGCAATCGCTGGTGGCAATGCGCTCGAACCCCGGCGCTGCCGGAACACTGCAGGTCGAACTCACCGGGATGGGCGTGACCTGGATGCTGCGCCCTTCCGCCGAGAATGTGACCATCGTCCAGCACGGCGGCACCTGGAACGGGCAACGCTCGGGATTCTTCATGGTGCCCGATCGCAACTTCGCCATGTCCGTGCTCACCAATTCTGAAGGCGGATCCCAGCTGACTACTGACCTTTTCGCCGGCGACTGGGCGCTGCGCAGCTTCGCCGGCGTCACCAACCTGCCCGCCACACCGCAACACCTCGGCGCCGCCGACCTGGCGCCTTTCCAGGGGCGGTACATCGCCGAGCAGGTCACCGAATCCGGCAGCCTCGAGCAAGCAGTCATCGACTTCCGGGCAGGGGACGGCCAACTCGTCGGCACGATGGGCGCCGGCGATGCCAACAGCGACCCGGATGACCAGAACAGCGCCAAATTGGGCCTCGCCTTCTACCGGCCCGACTACGGGCTCGACCTCGGACCCGACAACAAGCCCACCGGCACTCGATCCAACTTCGTCCGCGGCCCGGACGGCAACATCGCGTGGTTCCGCAACCACGGGCGCCTGTTCCGACGCCAATAGCACGGCACCGATGAATTCCAGCCCGCGTCGTCGATCGAGTGCGGGTGACACAATCCGATCTGTGTTACGCCTTATCGCTGTCTGTGCCGTCGCCGTCAGTGTGGTTGCCGGTTGCCGGGATTCCGACCGGGCCGACATCGAGGGCGGTGTTGCTTCAATGGCCCCGGGATTTCAACGCGCGTAATCTCGATGCCGTATGCGGGTTGTTCGCCGACGATGCGGTGCTTGCCTATCCCGGTGCCCCCGATCGAAATCGAGATGCGTTCTGCGACCAGATGCGTGAACGGTTCCGCGATCCCTCCAAGACCGTCAGCTACGACGCCCCCGACATCAAGAGTCTCGGAAGGGTCTCACCGCTCCTTGACTCCAGACCTAGCAGCCTGTCCGTCGGGCCAACACCCGCGACCGGGCCGCGTTTAGGGGTGCCGTCGCGCGAGGCTCGCGGGGCCGTAGCCGTGTGCGGGCGGTCGGCATGGGCGACGTTACGCGGCATTATCGGGCCACCGGGTCGCCGGGGTAACCGCGCGGCGGGGCGTGCTCAGCGCCGGGAGGCACCATGCCCTCGCCCCACGAAAGCTCCGTGGGGCCATCGTCTGGTCCTTCGCGCGGGCCGTACCACTTCTTGTCGAAGCCCATGGCGCTGACCGGTGGGCGGCGATGACGGGCGCGGTGTAGTTGGCGTTCTCCGTGATCTGCAACGCGACAGCCGCGCCCCGGTGGCGAACGCCGACGATGTAGACCGCCCAGGAAGGACTCCTGCAGCGGGTACGGACCGACGCCGGGGATCATGCGCAGACCGCGATAGGCCGGGTTGGTGTGCTCCCTGAACCCAACGACATTTGACTCGCTGCCAGCCCCGCCGCTCGCGCCCGAGCCTCTCCGTGTAGTGCCCGCCTGCGGGCTCGAGTAGGTGGTAACAAAGGCAGCCGTGGATCGCTATCCGACCGCGAGGTCGCATCCTCTGTCCCGTTGGATGCCTCGCGGGGCATCTCGGCGCCCACGCGAAAAAGGGTATCGAAAGGCAACATCTGCGGCAGGGACTCCGCCGACTGTTCACCCTATTCACGTCGACAGCGGGCGCAGTTGGAGCGGGCGACGATGTGAAAAGCTTCGTACATGGCTGTCCGACTTGTCGCAATCATCGCCGCGCTACTCCTGTGGACTCCCACCGTGCAACCGGTATTCGCGCGCGCCGATATCGAACAGGCGAAGGCGACGGGGGGCATCGTCGCGCTGTACCCAAGCGATCTTGACGCGCATGTGCTGGCTATCCCCGGCGGCACGCCACCGGAGGAGCTGCACCTCACCCTGGTGGACTACGGCCAGGACGTGAGCGGCCTGACGGATGTCGAGCTTCGACGGCGGCTTAGCGATGTGGTCGCCGGTCACCCGGAGCCGATCGAGGCCCAGGTGTTCGGGCACGCGGTCTTCAACCCGAACGACGCGCAGCGCGGCCCATCCACGGTCTACATCGTCGGCGACTCACCCGAGCTCGCTTCCCTACGGCAGCAGGTTCTTT
>JAOPWF010000803.1 GCA_025965815.1 Mycobacterium sp. | reverse complement strand
GCGCGACTTGCACGGCAACGTCGTGCACCCGACGAAGGTGGTGAGCGTCAACGAACCGTGCGCCACCACCGACCGGCCGTTCCTCAATACCTACGAAGGCGTCCGAGTCGAATGCGCCAAATACGGTGAGGACTATGCGATCGGCCAGATTGTGCCCATCCCAGGCGCAGCCCCCGCCGATCCCCAGGTGCCGGCTGACGCCGTGACGGCCAGCGCCAGTGGTCTGGATCCCGACATCTCGGTGGCCTACGCCGACATCCAGATCGCCAGGGTCGCCAAGGGCCGCGGCGTCAGCCAGGAGCTCATCCGGCAGGCGGTTGCTGACCACGAGTACGGCCGCGACTTGGGCTTCCTCGGCGAGCCTCGGGTCAACGTGTTGCAACTCAACATCGAACTGGACCAGAAGTATCCGATAAAGAGCTGATCTGACCGGTGGATGATGAGCATGTGAGGCCCACACAGTACAGCCCGAAACGCGGCGAGCTGCGGATCTACCTCGGTGCCGCCCCTGGTGTCGGCAAGACCTACGCGATGCTCGGGGAGGCGCACCGCAGGCTGGAGCGCGGCACCGATGTCGTCGCCGCGGTGGTGGAGACACACGGCCGCACGAAGACCGCGGACCTGCTCGAAGGCATCGAAGTCATTCCGCCGCACTATGTCGACTACCGTGGCAGCCGGTTCGCCGAACTCGACGTGCCTGCGGTGCTCGCGCGCCACCCCGAAGTGGTGCTTGTGGACGAACTGGCCCACACCAACACCCCCGGCAGCACGAACCCCAAGCGCTGGCAGGACGTCGAGGAGTTGCTCGACGCCGGCATCACCGTCATCTCGACGGTCAACGTCCAGCACCTTGAAAGTCTCAATGACGTCGTTGCCCAGATCACCGGGATCGAGCAGCAGGAGACGGTTCCCGACTCGGTGGTGCGGGCGGCCGCGCAGATCGAGCTGGTCGATATCACCCCGGAGGCGTTGCGGCGCAGGCTCTCCCACGGCAACGTGTATGCGCCCGAGCGGATTGACGCGGCGCTGTCCAACTACTTCCGCCGCGGAAACCTCACCGCCTTGCGGGAACTCGCCCTGCTGTGGCTCGCCGACCAGGTCGATGCCGCACTGGCCAAGTACCGCGCGGAGAACAGGATCACCGACACCTGGGAGGCCCGCGAGCGCGTGGTTGTCGCGGTGACCGGCGGCTCCGAATCGGAGACGTTGGTGCGACGCGCCTCGCGCATCGCGTCGAGGTCCGGCGCCGAACTGATGGTCGTGCATGTCGTACGCGGAGACGGTCTGTCGGGTATCTCGGCGCCCCAGATGGGCAAGGTGCGCGAACTGGCCGCCAGCCTCGGTGCGACAGTCCACACCGTGGTTGGCGACAGCGTGCCGTCGGCACTGCTCGACTTCGCCCGCGAGCGCAACGCCACCCAGTTGGTGCTGGGCACCTCGCGCCGATCGCGGTGGGCCCGAATCTTCGACGAGGGAATCGGCGCCCGCACGGTGCAGCACTCGGGGAAGATCGACGTCCACATGGTGACCCACGGGCAGACCAGCCCGGGATTTTCGTTGTCGTTGCTATCGCCGCGGCAACGCCACCTGACGTCGTGGCTGGCTGCCCTCGTGGTTCCGTCGGCGATTTGCGCCGTGATTGTGCTGGTGCTCGATCCGTTTCTGGGCATCGGCGGAGAGAGCGCGTTGTTCTTCGTCGGCGTGCTGATCGTCGCACTGCTCGGCGGCGTGGCCCCCGCGGCGTTATCGGCGCTGCTGTCCGGGGTGCTACTCAATTACTTCTTGGTGGCCCCCCGCGGCAGCTTCGCCATCGCCGAGCCCGACAGTGCAGTCACCGTCTTGGTGCTGCTGCTCGTCGCGGTTGCGGTCGCGGCGCTGGTCGACGGCGCCGCCAGCCGTGCCCGCGAGGCCAGGCGTGCGTCCCAAGAGGCCGAACTGCTGGCGCTGTTCGCGGGGTCGGTGTTGCGGGGAGCCGACCTGAACATGCTTCTCGAGCGGGTGCGCGAGACGTACTCCCAGCGCTCCGTCAGCCTGCTGCGCGAGAGCAACGAGGGGCCCGCCATCGTTGCCTGTGTCGGCGACGATCCATGCCTGGAGGTTGACAACGCCGACACGGCGGTCGAGGTCGGTGATGACGAATTCTGGATGCTGATGGCCGGGAAGAAGCTTGACGCGAGAGACCGCAGGGTGCTGGGTGCGGTTGCGAAACAAGCGGCGGGACTGGTCAGACAGCGCGAGTTGACCCAAGAGGCCGGCAAGGCCGAAGCGATTGCGCGGGCGGACGAGCTGCGCCGCTCGCTGTTGTCTGCGGTCAGCCACGATCTGCGAACACCGCTGGCCGGCGCGAAAGCCGCGGTGTCAAGCCTGCGCAGCGACGACGTTGACTTCTCCGCCGACGACACCGCTGAGTTGCTCGCGACGATCGAGGAGTCGATCGATCAGCTGACCGCGCTCGTCGGCAACCTGCTGGACTCGTCGCGACTGGCGGCGGGTGTGGTCCGGCCGGAGTTGTCCCGGGTGTACCTGGAGGAGGTGGTGCAACGCGCCCTCCTCGGGGTCAGTAAGGGAGCCACCGGCTTCGGCCGCGAGGGCCTGGATCGTGTCAAGGTCGAGGTCGGCGATGCGGTGGCGATGGCAGACAGCGGCCTCCTCGAACGGGTGCTGGTGAATCTTGTCGACAATGCGCTGCGCTACGCGTCGAACAGTCTGGTCCGAATCAATGCCGGGCGCGTCGGCGACCGGGTGCTCATCGCGGTCGTGGACGAGGGACCGGGTATCCCGCGTGGAACCGAAGAGCAGCTGTTCGAACCGGTCCAGCGGCTCGGGGACCACGACAACACCAGCGGTGTCGGCCTCGGCCTGTCCGTGGCTCGCGGCTTTGTGGAGGCGATGGGTGGAACCGTCTCGGCCACCGACACCCCAGGCGGGGGCCTGACTGTCGAGGTAGACCTCGCCGCCCCACCGGAGAACGGAACATCATGACCAGAGTGCTGGTCATCGACGATGAACCACAGATCCTGCGGGCGCTGCGCATCAACCTGTCGGTGCGCGGTTACGAAGTCGTCACCGCCGCAACCGGATCCGCGGCGCTACGGGCTGCCGCCGAACAACGTCCCGACGTGATCGTCTTGGATCTGGGTCTGCCCGACATGTCTGGTATCGAGGTCCTCGCTGGGCTTCGCGGCTGGCTCACAGCACCCGTCATCGTGCTGTCCGCCCGTACCGACTCGTCTGAGAAAGTCGAGGCACTCGATGCCGGTGCCGACGACTATGTGACGAAACCCTTTGGGATGGACGAGTTCCTGGCCCGGTTGCGCGCCGCCGTGCGACGTGGTGCCGCCGCGACGGACTCCGACGAACCGGTTATCGAAACGGCGTCGTTCACCGTGGACCTGTCGGCGAAGAAGGTGACCAAGAACGGCACAGAGGTGCACCTGACACCCACCGAGTGGGGGATGCTCGAGATGCTGGCCCGTAACCGGGGGAAGTTGGTCGGACGAGAGGAACTGCTCAAGGAGGTATGGGGTCCGGCCTACGCAAAGGAGACCCACTACCTGCGGGTGTATCTGGCACAGTTGCGCCGCAAGCTCGAGGACGACCCGTCGCACCCGGTCCACCTGCTCACCGAGGCCGGCATGGGATACCGCTTTCAGGAATGATGCCGCCCAAAACCATGAGATGACGACGAACCCGCCCCAGCCGTGGCCCACGAGCACGACGCGATCGAGGCCCCAGTTCGTCTAGTAGCGCCAGGACGTCGGCGGCGACGTCCTCTTTCGCTTGCTGGTGAGATCGCGTCACCGGTCATGCGTCGAACTATAGAAACCACGCGAAGGCGCGCGCTACGGTGCCGGTATGGGCGGCTACCGGGAACTGTTCGATGCCAGCATCCGTGACCCGTCGGCCTTCTGGGCCGAGGCCGCCCGGGCGGTGTCCTGGACCCGAGAGCCACAGCGCATCCTCGACGACACGAACCCCCCGTTCTACCGATGGTTTCCCGACGGGGAGTTGAACACCTGCGCCAATGCGCTGGATCGCCACGTCGCTGGCGGCCGTGCCGAGCAGCCCGCGCTGATCTACGACTCGCCGGTGACCGGAGCGCAACGTGCCTACACCTACCGCGAACTGCTGGACGAGACGGCACGCTTCGCCGGCGTGCTCCGCGGGTTGGGCGTGGACAAGGGCGACCGGGTGGTGATCTACATGCCCATGGTGCCCGAGGCCGTGATCGCGATGCTGGCATGTGCCCGGCTGGGCGCGGTGCACTCGGTGGTGTTCGGCGGCTTCGCCGCCCACGAGCTCGCGGCGCGCATCGATGACGCTCGGCCTTCGGTTGTCGTATCGGCGTCCTGCGGAGTCGAACCGGCACGCATCGTGCATTACAAGCCGATGCTGGACGCCGCCCTCGACAGAGCGAATCACCCGCCACCGGCAACCGTGATCCTGCAGCGCCCCCAGGCGCCGTGCGGGCTGACCGAGGGGCGAGACTTCGACTGGCACACCCTGATGGTGGGCGCCCAGTCCGTCGACCCGGTACCCGTCGCAGCCACCGATCCGCTGTACGTGCTCTACACCTCCGGCACCACGGGCAAGCCGAAGGGCATCGTCCGCGACAACGGCGGGCATGCCGTGGCGCTGATGTGGACGATGCGGCACATTTACGACATCGAACCGGGCGACGTGTACTGGGCCGCTTCCGACGTCGGCTGGGTGGTCGGCCACTCCTACATCGTCTACGGCCCGCTGCTGTGCGGCGCGACGACCGTTCTCTACGAGGGCAAGCCGGTCGGCACGCCGGACGCCGGCGCGTTCTGGCGGGTGGCGGCCGAACACGGCGTGAAGGCACTGTTCACCGCACCGACCGCGATCCGGGCCATCAAGAAGGAAGACCCGGACGGCGTGCACCTGGGTAAGTACGACCTGTCGAAACTCCGGTACCTGTTCCAGGCGGGTGAACGACTCGATCCCGGCACCTATCACTGGGCATCGGACAAACTCGGCGTTCCCGTCGTCGACCACTGGTGGCAGACCGAAACCGGATGGGCGATCGCCGCCGACCCGATGGGCGTAGAGCCACTGACGGTCAAACCCGGGTCGGCCACCGTGCCGATGCCCGGCTACGACGTGCGCGTTCTGCGCCCGGACGGCTCCGAGTGCGATTCCGGCGAGGAGGGCGCGATCTGTATCAAGCTCCCGCTACCGCCCGGCACCTTGCCGACCCTGTGGGGTGACGACGACCGCTACGTCGGTTCCTACCTGTCAACCTTCGCAGGCTATTACCTCTCCGGCGACGGCGGATACCTCGACGAGGACGGATACCTGTTCGTCATGGGACGCACCGACGATGTCATCAACGTGGCCGGACATCGGCTGTCGGCCGGAGCGATCGAGGCCGTGCTCGCCGACCACCCGGCCGTGGCGGAGTGCGCCGTGATCGGAGTCGCTGACGAGATCAAAGGCCAGGTGCCGCGCGGCTTGGTCGTACTCAAGACGGGCGCGTCCGCCGAGCGGCTCGCCGACGAACTCGTCGAGGCGGTGCGGTCCAGCATCGGCGCCGTGGCAGCCTTCGGGCTCGTTGACGTCGTTCCCGCACTGCCGAAAACCCGGTCGGGAAAGATCCTGCGAAAGACCATGCGGGCCATCGCCGACGGCAGGGACGAACCCTTGCCGTCGACCATCGAGGACCCGTCGGTGATCGACGCACTGAAACCCATACTCTTGTCGTGAAGGAACCACCGGAGCAGGCGTCGGCTCACGCGTGACGCGTTGCGGCCGCCACTTCAGCCGCCGCTGTTTCCGGCAACCCGACGAGCAACAGAACCGCGGACTCGGCGTGCGACATCTGTGGCCGTTTCCTGGCCCGGGTGAACGATCCTTCCAGCGATCCGTCCAGATAGGACTCCGGCACCCGCGGGCTGACATAGCTCTTGCGGCACACCGCCCGGGTGTTGTTGAGACGCTGCGCCGCCGCGTCTATCGCGGCATTGATCTTGCGTTTGGCGTCGGTGGCCGACCGGGGCGGTCCAAGATGGACCAGGGTTTCGGCGGCGGTCACCGTGCCACCCCAGGTGCGGAAGTCCTTGGCGGTGAATATCGCGCGGGTAATCGCCCGCAGGTAGGCGTTGACGTCCGCCGACCCGACGTCGACGATCCGGCCGTCGTTGTCGACGTAACAGAACAGCTCCTGTCCGGGCAGTTCATGGCACGCGTGCACGATGTCGGCCAGGCGCGGGTCGCTGAGCTGCACCCGTTGCTCCTTTCCGGACTTTGCGCGGAACTCGAACATCACCGTCGTCGCGTCCTGGAACCGGACGTGGTCGTGCCGCAACGTGGTGAGGCCGAAGTGCTCGTTCTGCCGGGCGTACTCCTCGTTGCCGATGCGGATCAACGTCAGGTCCATCAGCCGGATCACCGCCCCAAGCACCTTCTCCCGAGGCAGTCCGGGAAGGTCCAGATCCCGTTCGATCCGCTTGCGCAGGCCGGGCAATGCCCGCGCGAAACCGGCGATCCGGTGATACTTCGTCTGATCGCGGACCTCCTGCCAGCGCGGGTGATAGCGATACTGTTTGCGCCCGCGCGAATCCCTGCCGGTCGCCAGGATGTGTCCGTCGGGCCTCGGGCTGATCCACACGTCGGTCCACGCAGGTGGAATCCCGATGGCATCGATCCACGCACGCTCATCGGGATCTGTGATGATGCTGCCGTCTGGGCGCCGGTACACCCAGCCGTCTTCGCCGCGCTCTCTAGTGATCCCGGGCAGCGTGTCGGTGACGTAGGTGAGACCGGCGCATTCGGCGGCGACGGGATCGGGCCTGACCATCAGTTGGGCATGCCCAACCCGCGGGGGCTCAACCAAGCGAAAAGCGATGTGTGGGTCGCGCTGCGGGGGGAACCCGGGGCCCATGGTTCGGGTGCTGGAAGAGGGCGACATCTTTTTCTGCTATCGGCCCAAGGTGGACGTGGACCACGTGCGTGGGCTCTCCGACGTGCAGCGCTTCTACGTCGTCCTCAAGCCGGGCACAAAGCCGGTCTTCCGGCGGATGATCATCGGACGCAAACGCCTTCCGGGGATCGAGGAACACGAGCGGACATGGGGGTTCGTCGACCTGGTGACAGAGCGGGCCGAGGAAATCGAGGACGAACTCGATCCGGTCGTCTACGACACCAAGACCCGCGGGCGCCGGGTTGAGCCGCCGGCTCGCCCGGCCGGTGAAGGCGTCTACGCGGTGGTGGACCACGAAGTCGACCGGGCTGGGCACACGCACCTCGCGTATGGGCTCGAGTTGCCCGAATCCCCCGGGCCCGTCCAGGTTGAGCTGAACATCAAGCCGACGGCCAGCCTGATTGCAACCGTCCGCAACCCGGACGCGCCGGCGCCGCCGCAGGCGGGCATGCCATCGTCACGACGGCCGGAGTACCCGGACGCCTTGCGCGGGAAATTCGCCGGACGCCGATTCAGCAACCTGAACCCACCGGACTTTCTCGACTACCCTGGAACCGAGCTCGTCCTGATCGGTGCCAGCCCCGACGTCACCGGTGAGCTCGGCTTGACGCTGCACACGCGACGAGAGACCGAGCAGTCCGCGGACATCTTCACCGTGCTGGGCATGGAACGCGATTTGCATCCCCTCGAACCGCTGTTGACCGGGGAATGGCGATAACCACCGGCTCTACCCATCCGGCGGCGTGAACTGGCTCAGCATCAACTCCGCTCCCTGCGGGTCGCGGACCAGCGCCGTCCTCGTCCATTGGGTGTCCTCGGAGAGGATGATCGCCGCGCCCAGCCGCTCGGCGACGGCGGCCGACTCATCGCGATCCGCGACAGTGAACGACACCTGCCAGCGGTCCGGCCTCCCGTCGGTCGCCGTCTGCAGCCAGGCGATCGCGTCCTCGAAACCCGGGGGTGCTACGACCTCGGTCTGTCGCTCCCGGATTCCGGGGTCCGCCGTCGCCTCGAGGTGGTCGCCGTAGCCGGGCCGGCGGATCAATGTCGAGAAGCCGAGGTCGTCGTACTCCCAGCCGAACAGCGGCGCGTAGAAGGCGGCGGCGGCGTCCGGGTCCCCGGCCTTCAAGTCGCTGAAGTTCCAGCTTCCCGGCTCGTTGACGAGCTGAGCGCCCGGACGCCTGCGGGCCTGCCAGAGCCGGAACAGCGCCCCCCGTGGATAGACACAGCCGGCCTGTCGACCGCCAGGACCGGCATTCACCGGCTCGAGGGTGAGCGAGCCGCCGGCGTCACGCACGGCCGCCGCGGTGGACTCGGCGTCATCGACGGCGATGTAGGTGTTCCACTGGGCCCCTTCCCCTTCCGACGGTCCGATCGCCGCGACGTCCTGCCCGTGCAACGAGGCGATCAGATAGGTGCCCGCTGCATCCGCGGGAATGGCGTCCTGGAATGTCCAGCCGAAAAGACCCTCATAGAAGCGACGGGCCGCCTCGACATCCGGTTGATCGGTGTCCACCCAGCACGGCACTCCGTGCGGGTAAGTCCTCTGCTCGGTCACATCCACTCCTCGTCAGTCAATTCGGCTATCTCACAACAACTCACGCGACTACACCAGGTCTCCAGCCGTAGGGGGACTGTTCCTGCGGTCCATAGCTGGCTTCGGGGTCCCCGATCTATCCTGCTCCCGCCCCGGTTGACCGGGGCGGTCAGAGCCACAAAGGAGTGATCTGTGATGCGAGTGTCAGAACCAAGGCCGGTACGGGATGCAGTTGTCGTTGCAGTGCCTGCGAGGGCGCCCACCATTGCGGCAACATCGGCAGCGGTTGCCACGTAAGGAAATAGCTCAGCGGTCCCCAGGCGACGGTGAGCCCACCGTCGAAGGTGACGCCTGTGCCGGTTCGGCACCAGGCGTGCGGCCAATCGTCAACGGACGGTTCGGTAGTCCACTTCGCCGGGTCGGCAACGGCCCCGGGCACAAGATCACCAGGGTTTGCACAGCGCGTCGCTGGGTACTTCTTCAACCTGCTGGTACGTCAAAAAGTTCTCCGGCGGCCCGCACTGGGAGGAGGCGACACGATGACGACCAACAAGCGCGGTCAGGTCAGCCGACCGAAGATCAAGTACATGGCGGTCCAGGGGGCGGCCCTTCTGGTCGGGGTGATCCTCCTGGTGGTGGGGGTGTTGGGTTTCATACCGGGTGTCACCACCGACCTGGACACGCTGCAATGGGCCGGCCATCATTCCGGGGCGCAGTTGTTCGGCGTCTTCACAGTCTCGGTACTGCACAACATGGTCCAGGTGACATTGGGGCTGGCGGGGCTGGTGTTGGCGCGCACCTTCGCCGGTGCACGTGCCTACCTACTCCTCGGCGGCCTCGCTTATCTCGCCCTGTGGGTCTACGGACTTCTCATCGACCACCAGGCACCCGCCAATTTCGTTCCAGTGAACAATGCCGACAACTGGCTGCATTTCGGCCTCGGCGTGGTGATGATTCTGCTGGGCCTGACCCTCGGCGGTACCCGCACCCCTACCACCGCAATCGACCGGGCCACGGACCAGCCGTAAGCACCGGGCGTGCTAAGCGCACTGTTGTGGGGCTTCGGTAGCCGCGTCTTCATTGGTGGTCGGCGCTGTTGCCGGTGTGACCCGTGACAGGAATCGCCGTCTGGTCGGACTGATCCTCGGATTCGGCGCGGTCGCGCGCTGCCGGTGTCCTTCGGTCTCGCAATCGGGGCGATCGCTTTCTTCCTCGCCGACAAGGGGGTCAAGCGGGTGGGCGGGCGCGGGCCCGCGGGCGTCTCGGGGCTGCCGTTGGCGTTGGGGGCGCTGCTCGACGGGATACCGGAGCAGACGGTGCTGGGCATCGGTATTGCGAGTGGCCAAGGTCTGAGCACCGCCCTACTGATCTCGATCTTCGTGTCCAACCTCCCGGAGGCTGTCGGTTCGGCGGCCGACATGCGGACGGCCGGGGTTCGCCGAGACAAGATCCTGCGCACTGTCGACGGTGGCCGGCTACGGATTCAAGGAAGTCGCCGGATCGCAGCTGGAAGGCGGAATCGACGGGTTCGCGGCGGGCGCCCTGCTGGTCATGCTGGTGGGGTCGATGACGCCTGAGGCAAGCGAAAAGGCCGGAGACACTGCCGGATTGGCCGCCGTACTGGGCTTCGCCGTGGCCGCGGACCTCTCGCTCAGCAGCTAGCACCGCCACCTCAGGCAATCGAGAGCGCGATCCCGTCCAGGATGTCGTGTTCACTGACGGTGAGCTCATCGATTCCGGCCCGGTTGCCCAGCGCGTACGCCAGTTCCTCCACGATTATCGCACCGCCGCCGATGACGTCGACCCGGCCCTCGTGCATCGGTCCGAGTGCGGCGCGCTGCTTGCGGGTCATTCCGATCAGCTCTTCGCAGACCGGAAGCAACTCAGAGAACCCGACCCGGGACAGGTGAATGGCAGCCGGGTCGTAGGTCGTCATCTTTTGTGCCAGTGCCGATATCGTGGTCATCGTGCCTGCGACACCGACCCAGGTGTGCGCCCGCTCCACCGGCACGACGCGTAGCGCCTCGCCCAACCGTTCCCGGACCACCTCGCGTGCTGCGGCCACCTCGACGGCGGTCGGCGGGTCGGAATGCAGGCACCGCTCCGTCAGCCGCACGCAACCGACATCCGCCGAGAAGCCGGCCTGCACGCCACCTTCCTCGGGGCGATCGCCGACCACCACTTCGGTGGATCCGCCGCCGAGGTCGACTACGACGAAGGGACCTGCAGCCGAGTCTAATTCGCCCACCGCACCGCGAAACGAAAGCTCGGCCTCCTCCGCGCCGGTGATGACTTCGGCGACGGCGCCCGGAACAACAGCACCGAGCACCTCGGCGGTCATGGCGAAGAACACATCGCGGTTGGCGGCGTCCCTGGTGGCCGACGTGGCGACCATCCGCACCTGCGCCGCGTCGTGGAAGCGCAGCAGCTCGGCGTAGTCGACCAGCGCGAGCCGGGTCCGCTCGAGGGCGTCCGGTGCGAATTGCCCTGTGGCATCAACGCCTTGGCCGAGGCGCACGATGCGCATCTCGCGGTGCACATCGTGCAGGTGACCATCGTCTCGATCGGCGATCAACAATCGGATCGAATTGGTACCGCAGTCGATCGCGGCGACTCGGTTCACGCCCAACGCGCTGCCTCCAGGATTCCGGCCATCGCCGGCTCGGCCGCCAGTATCCGCAGCGTCTCGTCACCAAGCGGGTTCGTTGCGGGGCCCTTGGCGAGCGAATGAGCGATCAGCACATGCAGACATTTCACGCGGTCAGGCATCCCGCCCCCGGAGAACGCGGTACCGAGCGACTCGATGGCGTCGCGCTCGGCCAGATAGGACTCGTGCGCCCGGCGGTAGGCGGCGGCCAGTTCGGGGTCACTGCCCAGACGCTCGGTCATCTCACGCATCAGTCCCGATGATTCGAGTCGGCTCGCCGCTGCGGTCAGGGCCGGATGCGTCAGGTAGTACAACGTCGGGAACGGGGTTCCGTCGGGCAGTCTCGGCGCCGTCTTCACCACAGCGGGCTCGCCGTTCGGACACCGGTAGGCGATCTCGAGGACGCCGCGCGGCTCGCGACCCAGCTGCCGCGCGACTTCGTCGAGATCCGACCGGTCAACCACCGGGAAGCGGAGCACCGGGCGTGTCCGGGGTCGGTGGCACGGGAGGGACGGTGGACGGGACGTTTTGGGGATTGTCGGCGATGGTGTGCCAGAGCGACGTGTACCAGGGGTCGTTGGACGGCGCGGCTGCCGGTGCGGTCCCGGGCGCCGCCGGTGCGACCGCCGAGGGCGGCAGCTGCACCTGGTACGGGATGTCGCCGGGCATCACGAAGCCGAGCCGTTCGCGGGCCTGTGCGGCGACGTACACCGGATCGGCGAGCTTGACCTTCTGTTGCTCCAATTCGGCGATCTGCGCGCGTAATTGAGCCTCGGTCGCGGCCAGCTGCTTCACCTCGGTCCGCTGCGCGAAATAGGTGCGCACCGGACCCGTGATGGTCAGGGTGAGAACGCAGACGACGGCGGCCAGGATGGCGGCGCGCCGGGCCGCCGACCCCAGTCGCTGCTCGGACTGCTGCTCCGCCGACGCCGCAATGGCTTTTCTGATCGGCTCCCCGGCACCGTTGTGGCTGGTGCTCTCGGCGCTGTCGTCGGTGCTCTGCTGGCTCGGTTCCGGGGCCATGCGCGGTTCGATCACCCGGGGCTCGCGGCGCACCGGAGACGTACTGCGTGAACGAACCCGCGCCGAGTCACCGGGCCGGCCCGGCCGTGGGGCCGGGGAGCGCCGTTTCGGGTCGGGCCGTTTCCCCTCGGGCATTCTCGTCAATCCAAACCGGTCGTCAGATCCGAACCCGCTACCTGGTCTCGATCGAGAATCTCGGGAAGGCCAGATCGCCGGCGTAGCGGGCCGCGTCACCGAGCGCCTCCTCGATGCGAAGCAACTGGTTGTACTTGGCGACTCGCTCGCTGCGGGCCGGAGCGCCAGTCTTGATCTGGCCGCTGCCCACGGCAACCGCGAGGTCCGCGATGGTGGTGTCCTCGGTCTCGCCGCTGCGATGACTCATCATGGTGCGGTAGCCGCTGTTGTGCGCCAGGGTCACCGCGTCCAGCGTCTCGGTCAGGGTGCCGATCTGGTTCACCTTCACCAGCAGTGCGTTGGCGGCGCCCTTCTCGATGCCCTCCTCGAGTCGCTCGGGGTTGGTGACGAACAAGTCGTCGCCGACGATCTGAACCCGGTCACCGATCGCCGTTGTCAGCGCCACCCAGCCATCCCAGTCGTCCTCGGCGAGCGGGTCCTCGATCGACACCAGCGGATAGGCGTCGAGCAGGCCGGCGTAGAACTCCGTCATCTGCTCGGCGGTCCGCGTCTCGTCCTCGAAGCGGTAACCCGTTCCCTCGGTGTAGAACTCGGTGGCGGCGACGTCGAGTGCCAGGGCCACGTCGGAGCCGGGCTTGTATCCCGCCGCCTCGATGGCCGTGAGGATCATGTCCAGGGCCGCCGTGGTTCCTGGCACATCCGGCGCGAAACCGCCTTCGTCGCCCAGGCCGGTGGCCAGCCCCTGTTTCTTGAGCACCGACTTCAGCGAGTGGTACACCTCGGTACCCCAGCGCAGCGCCTCCTTGAAGCTCGGCGCGCCGATCGGAGCGACCATGAATTCCTGGACGTCGACGCCGGTATCGGCGTGCGCCCCACCGTTGAGGATGTTCATCATTGGCACCGGCAGAACGTGCGCGTTCGGGCCGCCGACATAGCGGTACAGCGGCAGACCAGCCGACTCGGCCGCCGCCTTGGCGACCGCGAGCGACACGCCAAGGATGGCGTTGGCACCCAGCCGCGACTTGTCCGGGGTGCCGTCGAGATCCAGCAGTGCCTGGTCGACCAGTCGCTGATCGTCGGCGCTCAACCCGATGATCGCCGGGGCGATCTCGTCGAGGACCGCCTGCACGGCCTTCTGGACGCCCTTGCCGCCGTAGCGTGGGCCGCCGTCCCGCAACTCCACCGCCTCGTGCTCACCGGTGGACGCACCCGAGGGCACGGCAGCGCGAGCGAACGTCCCGTCGATGAGGGCAAGCTCGACCTCGACGGTCGGATTACCGCGGGAATCGAGGATCTCGCGGGCGCCGACCTGCTCGATGATGGGCACTGGCTTCTCCTTCGTCGACGGTGGGCAGGACGCACATCAGCCTAGAGCCTGGACCCTTCGGCGGCGTGCTTCGTCCCGGTGACGACACGGTGGGCCTCATAGCGGGTGGCCCGCCGCGTATGCGGTCGCCCAGTCGCGCACAGTGCGGGCGTACTGGTCGGAATGGTTGTAGGCGCGTAACGCGTTCATCCAGCCCCTTGGCGTGGCCATGTCTTTTCCCCGCCAACACAGGTAGCCCGCCGCGGAAAGCGCGGCGTCGTCAATGTTGTCCGGGCTGATGATGTTGTCGTTGTTGGCGTCCACCCCATACAACTTCCAGGTTTCGGGGATGAACTGCATTGGCCCCATGGCGCGGTCGAGATGCGGATCGCCGTCGAGTTTCCCGCCGTCGGTGTCGACGATCTCGAGGTTTCCGCTGGAACCGTCCAGCCGGACACCGCGGATGGGCGGGGTCACTTCGCCGTTCTCTGCGATGGCGGCGCCGCGGTAGGTGCCGTTGTGGCTCTCCACCATGCCGATGCCCGCCAGCGTGGTCCAGGCGATGTGACACTTCGGATTCTCGACTTCGGCGACCCGCGCGGCGTACGCGTAGGCCTCCAGCGCGGTGACCGGCATGTCCAGCGCCGGCGCCCGCTCGGCCGCCCATGCGTGCAGTTGATCGGCCGGCCGGCCCTTGGCGTGGGTGTCTATGTCGGGGACCGGCGCACCGACCGGCGGCGGAACGCCCTCGGGGATGGGGGTACCCAGCTGCCATGAACAACTGGACGCCATCAGCAGTGCTGTTGCGCCCACCACCGCGACTGCCCGCAGCCAACGCACCGGCGACACTGGACTCCCTCAACCCACTTTGGTCGGCACCATCGTCGCATGCATCCAAGTTGTGCGGCCGCACCTGAGCCGTGGCGAGGAACATGTAACGTCACGACGCATCGTTGGTAAGGTGAGCCACACCTTGGTTTGGTAAGCCAAAGCTTGATAGGCGAATTAGGCGTAGCGAGGACGAGAGATGACTGCCGTTGCGGGCCTCCCGGTCACGATCCAGGCCGCTGCTCCAACCGTGTCGTCGCAGCTGTTCGGCAGCGGTCTGATCGGCCTCCGCGAGGGCCTCGAGACCGGCATCGTCGTGATGATTCTTGTCGCGTTTCTGGTCAAGTACGGTCGACGCGACGCCCTCAAATGGGTGTGGCTCGGCGTCGCCGCAGCGATCGTGATGACCATCGGCGTTTTCCTCACCATCCAATTCAGCGCGTACACGGTGAGCGGCCTGGGTGCCGAAGCAATCGCCGGCATCGCCTCGCTGGTCGCCGTCGGCATCGTCACCACGATGGTGCTCTGGATGAAGAAGGCCGCCGCCACGCTCTCCGGTGAGCTGCGCGGCGAGATGGCACGGGCGCTCGAGACGGGCGGCCTCGCCGTGCTGTCGCTGGCCTTCCTTGCGGTCGGACGCGAAGGCGTCGAGA
>JAOPWF010000196.1 GCA_025965815.1 Mycobacterium sp. | reverse complement strand
CGAAGTAGTACACGATCGCGCCCAGAACGAACATGCCGACCGCGATCGAGCCCACCCACGTCATCCAGGTGGCCGGGGGCACATCGATCCACGGCGACGCGAACGAGTAGTAGATGCCGGCACAGGTCGCCACCACACCGATGACCGTCACGGTCCATACTACGGGCATACCGCCCGGGATCCGCCAGAAGTCCTCGCTGGCATAGCGATCGGCGTACTTCCTGCGCGCGTTGATCAGCGGGATGTAGTAGAAGAAGCCCGAGATCAGCCACAGCACGCTCAGCCCGCCCTGCATGTACACGGTCACATTGGCCATGCTGCTCTGTGAGTACAGCCCGACCAAGATCAGCGATGAGAGCACACCCTGGACCAGTATGGCCGTCACCGGATTGCGCGTGCGAGGGTTGAGGTGGGTGAAGATGCGCGGTAGGTGCCGCTCCAGACCTGACACGAAGATGAGCCGCGAGTAGGCCACCTGATAGGTCGTCATCGCCACGAACACGATGACGGCAAGCACAACCGCCGCGATTTCCATCAAGCCAGGGAAGCCCGACACACCCAGATTGCCGATGACACCGGTGACCGGGTCGATCTGATCACCCGGAAGTACCATCACCGTACCGAGAGTTGTGAGCAAGTAGATCGCGATCAACGCTGCTGAGCCGTACGCGATCATCTTGGTGGCGCTGCGCTTGACCGACAGGAACTCGGCACCCATGTTGAACGGGGTCTCTACGCCGACCAGGTACATCAGCACCGTGCCGTACAGGTAGCCGGCGCCAACGAAGTTGTGCACCAGGGCGTCGTGCATGCTGAAGGGCGTTGCCGACCCGTGGCCGGCCGCGTAGATGACACCACAGATGAAGATGGTGAGGGTAAGTACGCCGTACACCACGAACGTGTAGTTCATGATCTTCTGGTTCGCGGCCAGTTTCGCCAGCGCCAGCCCGACAACCGTCCATAGGATCACCAACTGCAGGATGATGCTCAGCATCAACCCGAGCTCGGCGTGGAACGCCAAGAGGAGCAACTGGAGCACGATCGCAGGCGACGACGCGGTGTTGAGGACGACGGGCACCCACGACAGGTAGCCCCCGAGGAACGCCATCTTGTCGCCCATGGTGCGGAACGCCCAGATGTACACACCGCCCTGTCCGGGCCACAGGTTGCCCAGCTCCGCGACCGCGAGGCCCGCGGGTACCAGGAAGGTGATGATGCCGAGGATCCACATCGGGATCGCGGTCCAGCCGCCGCCCGCCATGATCGAGGATCCGGTGATCCAGCAGATGATGAAGACATAGGTGGCAGTGAGCCCGAAGGTGCTGAGCACCTTCGGCAGAATCTGCTCCGGAACGAGCTCGGTGGTCATGAGCGCGTCACGGTCGGCGGGACGCGCAGCCTCGAGTTCTTGAGTCATTTCGCCTCTCCCAATATAGTTGGGGCCCAATTGGATTGGATCATTTGACGATTTGTCCGTCCTTCATGCGGACAACACGGCTCGCTTCGTCGGCCACCGTGGGGTCGTGGGTGCTTGCCACCACTGTGACGCCAAGCGTCGAGCAGAGGTCGCGCAACATGCGCACCACCGTCTCCCCCGTCCGGTGGTCGAGATTCGCGGTTGGCTCGTCGGCCAGCACCAGCGTCGGGCTGCTGATGAGTGACCGGGCGATGGCCGTCCGCTGCTGTTCCCCCCCGGACATCTTGGTGGGCTGGTGATCAACCCGGTGGCTGAGCCCGACCAGGTCGAGCAGTTCGAGCGCACGCTTGCGCAACGACTTGCGGTCGTAGGGCTCGAACATCAGCGGCAGTTCGACGTTCTCCACCGCGGACAGAAACGGAATGAGGTTGTAGCTCTGGAAGATGAAGCCTATGGTGTCGTGCCGCAGTGCGGCGAACTGGCTCTCGGTCATCTTTCCGGTGTCGCGACCCGCCACGATCACCGAGCCCTTGGTCGGCCGATCCAGACCGCCGATGACGTTCAGCAGCGTCGACTTACCGCTACCGCTGGGCCCCATCAGGCAGACGAACTCCCCCGGCAAAACCCGCAGGTCGGCGGCGATCAGCGCCTTCACGACCTCGTCGCCGAGCTTGTGCAGCTTCCATACATCCGAGATGTCGATAACGGGAGTGACTGGGCCGCCGTCAGTTTCGGTGCCGGTGTCCGGTGTGGTCTCCTCGATTGCTGTCATGGCTCAGCCTCCGGCAGTCAGGGAATGGATCGGTGGGCGTGAGGCGGCGTTGTAGGTCGGCACGATGCTGGTGGCCACGGCGGCGACGATGCTGACGGCGACCGCGATCGCCGCGCCGAATGCCAGCCCGCCGACCGAAACACCGGTGGGAGCAAAACCGGCCGCGCCGAGCACGATTCCGGTGATGGCGGCCAGCGCCGCGCCCACCACCGAACCCAGCACCGCCGCGATCACGGGTTCGACGAGTAGCGCGACCACCACCGGCCTGCGCGGTATGCCGTTGGCGCCGAGCACACCGAGTTCGCGGGTGCGGTGCGCGACGGTGCGGGTGGTCGCCACCGCAACTTCCACGACGCCGACGAGCAGGACGGTCACCGCGATGAGCACGACCGCGCGGCTGATCTCGTCGGCGTGCCCGAGTGACGCGGACTGCGCGCGGATCCCGCTCGACATGCCGAACACGATGACGACCAGGAAGGCGCCGGTCGCGGTCGTGATGACCGGCAGGATCATTTCGGGCAGCCTGCGCCGGGCGGAGAGCAGGCCGTAGGCCAGGCCCCTGCTCATCGAACTCCCGCCGCCCCGCTCGCCCCGGCCCATCAGCGGTCTCCCAAGAGCATTACCGGTCGTTGCTGCAGCAAGCGGTGGACGGGAACGAGCGCGCCGACGATGGCCATCGCGGGCAGGAACGCGGCGACCATGCCCGCGGCCTGCAGCCAGGCCAGCGGTGTGGCGATCCCGGGAATGACCAGTGCCACAGCGACTCCGGCGCCGGCCACGCCGAGGACATAGGCGGCGACGAAGACGATCCCCGATTCGACGAGGAAGAAGTACAACACCTCGTCGGCCAGTCCGATGCTGGACATGATTCCGAACTCACGCCGCCGTTCCTGCACCGCCCCCAAGAAGGACGACACGGCGATGACGAACCCGAGGCCCAGCCCGATGGTCGAGATGAGTCCGAGGGTGGAACTGGTCACCTTTCCGGAGAACAGTGCCGAAAACTTCTGCTCGAAGGTCAACGGCCCGGACCCGCCGAGGGTGTCGTAGATCAGCCCGCGGCTGTCGGGGTCCGGAGTGGTCGACGGATCCGACGCCGACTCGAGTCCGACAGCGCCGCCGAATATCTGCGCGAGGTCGCGGCGCTTCTCGTCGCCGGGCGGCGCGAACACCGTCCACCAACCGTGCTCGCCGACGACCGAGCGGGCCAGTTCGGTGGACACGATCATCGACTCACCGCTGCCTGCGACGTCGACAACGAGACTCTGGCCGCCGACCACCACCCGATCGCCCGCGTTGACGCCCAACCGGTCGGCGAGCGCCGACCCCAAAGTCGCCTGGCCCGTGGGGCTCTGGTCACGTCCGCGGAGCGAGACCGGGTTGCCGTTGATCTCGGTGATACCGGACAGCGTCCGGGCGGCCGTCCAGCCCGCCGGGACGGTGATGGCCGGGGTGGGGCCGTCGGCGATGAGCGCCTGCGCGTTGGGATCGAAGTGAACACCGGCAGCGGGCACCGCCCACAACTGCGCACCGCCGAGCACATCGGTCACCGAATCTGCGCCTGTGATAGCGAAACTCGACGAAATGGTGCGCACCACCGTCACGCATGCCAGCGCCAGCGCAATGCCCAGTACCGACAGCACGAACCGTTCGGGACGGCAGCGGATGTTGGCAAGCGCGAACCGCACGAGACACACGAAGGTGTTTCCCGATGAGATAGCGATCGCCGGTGATCTTGTCGATGTACTTGTGGGCGCAGCGGTCTCCACAAGAAGTAAGACTCGGGTCGAAAGGTTTCGCGGATTGCTGCGCGCAGTGTCGATCGCGTTAACTCGCGCGGGTCCCTGTTACGTCATGGTGTCGCAGCGGCAACGAATTCCGTCGCGGTGTCAGCCCCGGATGGGGCGCCAGGGGTGCGCCGCCTCGAGTTCGAAGGCGAGTTCCAGCAGCCTGGCCTCCTGCCCCATGCCCGCGGCGAGCATGATCCCGACGGGCATGCCGGCCGCGGATTCCGCAACGGGCAGCGAGATGGCCGGCTCCCCGGTGGCGTTCTGCAGCGGCGTGAAAGCCACCCAGTCGACGAGCCGATCAATGATCTGTTGGTAGTCGGCAGTCGGGTCGAGGTGGCCGATGCGGGGTGTTTCGTCGGCAAGGGTGGGCGTCAGCACGGCGTCGTAGGTGCGGTAGAGCCGTGTGGTCACCCGCCGAAGCGCCGAGAGCCGGGCGATCGCAAGCGGCAGGCGGTGCAGATTACGGCCGGCGTGCCGCTGCAGGCCCAGCGTCAGGTTGTCCAACCGGCTGCGGTCGAAGCTGGGGCCGAACGAACGGCGTCCGCCGCGCACCAGCGCGAACGCCAGCAGCGACCAGTAGAGCACGAAGTCGTCGACGAAGTAGGACGGGATGGGCATGGTCTCGAGTTGCTCCACGCGGTGGCCGAGTTCCCCGAGCTGTCCCGCGGTCTTCAGGGTGAGCTCCCGCACTTCGGGGCTGCATTCCCTGAGCACCGAGCGGGTGCAGACCGCGATCTTGAGCCGCTGCCTGCCGGACTGGGTGACGTCGCCGATCGGCGGCAGCTTCGGGTTGCGCCATGTCCGTTCGGCTTCGCGGTAGAACGCGGCGGTGTCGCGGACCGAACGGGTCAGCACGCCGTTGGTGACGATGCGCACCGGCATCTGGCGCATGTCCTTGTCCAGCGGTAGCCGGCCGCGGGTTGGTTTGAGGCCGACCAGGCCGTTGCATGCGGCGGGAATGCGGATCGATCCGCCGCCGTCGTTGGCGTGGGCGATCGGCACTACTCCGGCCGCGACGAACGCGCCGGACCCCGAAGATGAGGCGCCGGCGGTGTATTCGGTGTTCCACGGGTTGCGGACCGGGCCGATCCGGGGATGTTCGGCCGCGGCGCTGAAGCCGAACTCTGACAACCGGGTCTTACCCAGCGGAATCAGGCCGGTGGACAGGTAGGTGCGGGCCCAGTCGCCGTCGGCTCTTGCGGGCCGCGGCTCCCATGCGTCGGTGCCCTGCATGGTGGGCATGCCTTCGACGTCGACGTTGTCCTTGACGAACGTCGGCACACCGTCGAAGTAGCCGCCGTAGGGCTGCGGCGCGCGGGCACGGGCCAGCGCCCGGTCGAAGGCCCGGTACGCCACGCCGTTCAGCGCCGGGTTCACGGCCTCGGTACGGGCGATGGCCGCCTCGACGACCTCGGGCATCGACACCCGACCGGTCGCGATAGATTCGACGAGCGCGACGGCGTCCAGATCTCCGAGGGCGTCGTCGCGGAATGCGTGGGTCACGGATGCGACGGTAGCAATAGACCCGTGTGCAATACGACGGCCCCGCGGCCCGGGATCGCCGGGAGCCGCGGGCCCTGGTAACGAGATGTGTGGCTAGGCCTGCCCGACCTCGAACCGGGCGAACCGCGTAACGGTCACTCCGGCCTCGTCGAGCAGTGCCTTCACGGACTTCTTGTTGTCGGACACCGACGGCTGATCCAGCAGCACGACGTCCTTGTAGAAACCGGTCAGGCGACCCTCGATGATCTTGGGCAGAGCCTGCTCCGGCTTGCCCTCGGCGCGCGCGGTCTCCTCGGCGATGCGCCGCTCGTTGGCGACGGTCTCCTCAGGGACCTCGTCGCGGGTCAGGTACTTCGCCTTCAGCGCCGCGATCTGCAGTGCGACCGCGTGCGCGGCCTCGCTGTCAGTGCCGGTGTACTCGACGAGCACCCCGACGGCGGGTGGCAGGTCGGCCGACCGCTTGTGCAGGTAGGTCGACACGGTGCCGTCGAAGACCGCGACGCGGCGCAGTTCGAGCTTCTCGCCGATCTTGGCCGACAGGTCCGCGATCGCCTGCTCAACGGTGGTGTTGCCGGTCTTGGCCGCCTTGAGCGCATCGACGTCGGCGGCCTTCGATTCGGCGGCCGCCGCGACGACCTGGTCCGCGAGGGCCTGGAACTCGGAGTTCTTCGCGACGAAGTCGGTCTCGGAGTTCAGCTCGATCAACGCGCCGTCCTTGGCCGCGACCAGACCTTCGGCAGTCGCGCGCTCGGCGCGCTTGCCGACGTCCTTCGCGCCCTTGATGCGCAGCAGCTCGACGGCCTTGTCGAAGTCGCCCTCGCTGTCGGCCAGCGCGTTCTTGCACGCGAGCATGCCGGCGCCGGTCAGCTCCCGAAGTCGCTTGACATCGGCAGCGGTGTAATTCGCCATATCAGCCTTCCGTGGAAGTCGTTTCGGTGGTTGTCGTCTCGGTGGTTGTCGTTTCGGTGGCCACCGGACCCTTGAGTTCGGCGTCTTCGGTCGGAGCCACCGACTCAGCGGCGTCGATAGTGGTGGCCGGTGCGGGCGCAGTCGCGCTGGCAAGCAGTTCCTGCTCCCACTCGGCCAGCGGCTCACCTGCCGCGGCCTGGGGCTTGCCGTCGCCGCTGCCGACACCGGCGCGAGCCTGCAGACCTTCGGCGACCGCCGCAGCGACCACCCGGGTCAGCAGCGCCGCCGACCGGATCGCGTCGTCGTTGCCCGGAATCGGGTAGTCGACCAGGTCAGGATCGCAGTTGGTGTCGAGGATCGCGATGACGGGGATACCCAGCTTGCGGGCCTCACCGACGGCGATGTGTTCCTTGTTGGTGTCGACGA
>JAOPWF010000188.1 GCA_025965815.1 Mycobacterium sp. | reverse complement strand
GGCTGGCGCACCCGGAGACCGACGGCGAGCTGCGGGTGCTCGTGTCTGCCGTCCGCAGCCTCATCCAGCCGATCGCCCCCGGCCTCGGCGACCTGCCGCCGCTGCGCCTAAAAGTAGGCGACACCTACGACTTCGACGCGCTGCTGCACCGGCTGGTGGAGCTCGCCTACGTGCGGGTCGAGATGGTCACCGCCCGCGGCGAATTCGCCGTCCGCGGCGGCATCGTGGACGTGTTCCCGCCGACCGCCGAGCACCCGGTGCGCGTGGAGCTCTGGGGCGACGAGGTGGCCGAGCTGCGCCAGTTCACGGTGGCCGACCAGCGCTCGGTCGGCCCGGTGGACGTCCTCGACGCCCCGCCGTGCCGCGAGCTGCTGCTCACAGCAGAAGTCCGCGCCCGCGCCGCCGAGCTCGCCAAGGCCCACGAGAACAACCCGCAGCTCGCCGAGCTGTTCGGCAAGCTCGCCGAGGGCATTCCCGTGGAGGGCATGGAGTCGCTCATCCCGCCGCTGGTCGGCAGCGCGCTGCAGATGCTCACCGACCTGATGCCCGCCGGCAGCCATGTGCTGCTGCTCGACCCGGAACGGGTGGACGCCCGCTCCCACGACCTGGTCCGCACGGGCACCGAGTTCCTCGAGGCGTCCTGGCTCAACGCAGCAACCGGTGGCGCGGCGCCGATCGACCTCGGCGCGTCGGCGTACCGGTCGCTGGCCGACGCCGCCGAGCACGCGCGAGCCACCGGCCGTTCGTGGAACACGCTCAGCCCGCTGACCAGCTCAGACGACGACGTCATCCGGCCTGGCTTCACCGCCACCCAGACCTACCGCGGCGAGCTGGACCGCGCGCTGGCCGACCTGCGGGCGCACACCGCCACCGGCGGCACCGCGGTCATCGTGGTCGCCGGCGCGGGCACCGCGCAGCGGGCCTTCGAGCGGCTCGGCGAGGCCGACGTGCCGGCCCGGCTGGAGCTGGAGGGCCTCCCGACGCCGCCGGAGCCCGGCCTGGTCACCGTCACACGGGGCGCCCTGCTCGACGGCTTCATCGGCGACCAAGGACTCGTCGTGCTCACGGAGGCCGACCTCACCGGCAGCCGTGGCGAGGAGGTGCTGCGCAAGCTGCCCTCGCGGCGGCGCAACGCCGTCGAGCTGGTGAGCCTGCGGCCCGGCGACTTCGTGGTGCACAGCCAGCACGGCATCGGCCGCTTCGTCGAAATGCGACGCCGGGAGACCAACGGGGCAACTCGCGAATATCTTGTTCTTGAGTATTCAAGCACTCGTCGGGGGTACCCACCGGACCGGCTGTTCGTACCGACCGACTCGCTGGACGAGGTCAGCCGCTACGTCGGTGGCGAGGTGCCCGCGCTGAACAAGCTCGGCGGCGCCGACTGGGCGCGCACCAAGGGCCGGGCCCGCAAGGCGGTCAAGCAGATCGCCGCTCAGCTCGTGCAGCTCTACGCCGCCCGGCAGTCCTCGCCCGGGTACGCGTTCGGCCCCGACACCCCGTGGCAGCGCGAGCTGGAGGACGCCTTCCCCTACACCGAGACGCCCGACCAGCTGGCCGCTATCGACGAGGTCAAGGCCGACATGGAACGGCCGGTGCCGATGGACCGGGTGATCAGCGGCGACGTGGGCTTCGGCAAGACCGAGATCGCGGTGCGCGCGGCGTTCAAGGCGGTGCAGGACGGCAAGCAGGTCGCGGTGCTGGTGCCGACCACGCTGCTGGCCAGCCAGCACCTGCAGACCTTCGCCGACCGGATGCGGTCGTTCCCGGTCACGGTCAAGGGCCTGTCCCGGTTCACCGACACCGCCGAGTCGCGTGCCGTCCTGGACGGGATGGCCGACGGATCGGTGGACATCGTGATCGGCACGCACCGACTGCTGCAGACCGGCGTGCGGTGGAAGGACCTCGGCCTGGTTGTCGTCGACGAGGAACAGCGCTTCGGCGTCGAACACAAGGAACACATCAAGGCGCTGCGCACCCACGTGGACGTCCTGACCATGAGTGCCACACCGATACCGCGCACACTGGAGATGAGCCTGGCCGGCATCCGGGAGATGTCGACGATCCTGACCCCACCCGAGGAACGCTACCCGGTGCTGACCTACGTGGGGCCGCAGGACGGCAAGCAGGTCGCGGCCGCACTGCGTCGCGAACTGCTGCGCGACGGCCAGGCCTTCTACATCCACAACCGGGTCAGTTCGATCGACCAGGCCGCGGCCCGGGTCCGTGCGCTGGTGCCCGAGGCCCGCGTTGCCGTCGCGCACGGGCAGATGCCCGAAGAGGCGCTCGAATCGACGGTCGAGGGATTCTGGAACCGCGAATACGACATTCTGGTCTGCACGACGATCGTCGAGACGGGGCTGGACATCTCCAACGCCAACACCCTGATCGTCGAACGCGCGGACACCTTCGGCCTCTCGCAGCTGCACCAGCTTCGCGGCCGCGTCGGGCGTAGCCGCGAGCGCGGCTATGCCTACTTCCTGTACCCACCCGAAGTGCCGCTTACCGAAACCGCGTACGACAGGCTGGCGACCATCGCCCAGAACAATGAGTTGGGCGCCGGGATGGCGGTGGCGATGAAGGACCTGGAGATCCGCGGCGCCGGAAACGTGCTGGGTGTCGAGCAGTCCGGCCACGTCGCCGGCGTCGGATTCGATCTCTACGTGCGCCTGGTCGGCGAGGCGGTGGAGGCCTACCGCGCCGCCGCGGACGGCCAAACCGTTGCCGCCGTTGAGGAACCGAAGGATGTGCGGATCGACCTGCCGGTCGACGCGCATCTGCCGCCCGACTACATCGCCAGCGATCGGCTGCGGTTGGAGGGCTACCGCCGCCTCGCCGCCGCTGCCGACGAGGACGCGATCGCCGCCGTGGTGGAAGAACTGGTCGACCGGTACGGGCCGCTGCCGGAGCCGGCGCTGCGGCTGGTGGCCGTTGCGAGACTACGGCTGTTGGCCCGCCAGTACGGGCTCACCGAGGTGTCGGCGACGGGGACCGGCTCAGCAACGACGCTGCGGCTCGCGCCATTGACTCTCTTGGACTCACAGCAACTACGGCTAAAGCGGCTGTACCCTGGCTCCAACTACCGGGCGACCACCTCGACGGTGCAGGTCCCGATACCCCGGGCCGGCACCGGGATGGGTGCACCACGCATCCGTGATCTCGAACTCGTGCAAATGGTAATGGGTTTGGTATTGGCACTCGATGGAAAACCGCTGGGAGATGTTGGTATAACCAACGTCGGAGGTGGCACAACGATGAGCGCTCGCGCGAAGAGCCAGGCACGATGACGGTCGTCCTGGTGGACCCTCGCCGTCCGTCGTTGGTGCCCGTTGATGCGATCGCCTTGCTCGCCGGCGAAGTGCAGTACACCGAGGAGATGCCGGTCAAGGTGCCGTGGTCGCTGCCTGCGGCCCGGCCGGTGCACGACGGGCAGGACGCCCCGGTGCTGTTGTCGTCGGATCCGGATCATCCCGCCGTCAAGGCCCGGCTGGCGGCAGGTGACCGGCTGATTTCCGCTCCCGAGGCGCAGTCCGGCGAACGCCTCATCGACGCCGTGGCGATGATGGACAAGCTGCGCACCGAGGGGCCGTGGGAAAGCGAGCAGACACACGACTCGTTGCGTCGCTACCTGCTGGAGGAGACCTACGAACTGTTCGATGCGGTGCACAGCGGCAACGTTGACGACCTGCGTGAAGAACTCGGAGACGTGTTGCTGCAGGTGCTTTTCCATGCGCGCATCGCCGAGGACGCACCTGCGCATCCGTTCTCCATCGACGACGTGGCCGACACGCTGCTACGCAAGCTGGGCAACAGAGTGCCCGCAGTGCTTGCCGGTGAGGCTATTTCGCTCGACGACCAGTTGGCCCAGTGGGAGGAGCGCAAGGCGGCGGAGAAGTCGCGTGGCTCCTGCATGGACGGTGTGCCGACCGGTCAGCCGGCGTTGGCGTTGGCGCAGAAGGTGATCGGGCGGGTCAGCCAGGTCGGCCTGCCCGCCGACCTGATCCCCGCCACGCTCACCACAATCACGATGTCGGCCGATGTCGATGCCGAGAATGCTTTGCGTACAGCGGTTTTGGAGTTCATGGACACTGTGCGTCGCGCCGAGAAGGCGGTCGCCGCCGACCGCCGGGGTGAGGACGTCCCAGAGGAGCTGGACGTCGCGGCGCTGGGCGTCATCAGCGAAAAGGAATGGCGGGTGTACTGGCCGTCGGACAAGGACGAGGACGACGGCGACCTGTCGAGGGCCGAGGAGCTCATCCGTCAGGAGGCCGAGCCCGCGCCGGAAGAAGATGTGGCGGTCGTGGACTCGGTGCAGCCCAGCGAAGAAGCCGTCGCCACACACGAAGCGGCAGTGGAATCCGCCGCCGAAGGCACCGACGAGGACAGCACGCCGGAGGAAGCCGAGTCGGGGTCGGCGGAGGCGGAAGCGCCCGCCGCCGCGGATCGGGCGGTGCTCAAGGACGTCATTACCGAAGACGACGCGACGAACGACGGGTCCACCGAAGACGTCACCGCCCACAACGGGACGGTGGACGGCGATGCGCCGTCGGCGGAGTCCGCTCCGGAAGATCAGCCGAGAAGCGTCGAGCCCCAGTAGGCCGACGAGTCACCCTCACGCAGACCCGGCGGGCAGGCGAACACCGCTGTGCCGGTGTGCGTGATGTATTCGTTGAGCGCATCCTTGCTGGACAGCTGGGCCTGCATCGGTATGAACTGAGTTAGCGGATTGCGGACGAACGCGATGAAGAACAGCCCCGCGTCAAGATGGCCGAGACCGTCTGAGCCGTCGGTGAAGTTGTATCCGCGGCGCAGGATTTCGATCCCGCCGAGGTTTTCGGACGACGCCAGCCGAACGTGGGCGTCGACGTCGATCATCGACTTGCCGTCTTTGCCTTTGACATTGAAGTCCAGCGGCGCGAATTCGTCGTCGTGACCGTTCGGGGCGCCGTTGCCCTTTTGCCTGCCGATCACCCGTTCCTGTTCGAGCAGGGTGGTGCGGTCCCACGATTCGATCCGCATCCGGATCCGCCGGGTGACGAGATAGGTTCCGCCGGTCAGCCAGTTCGGTCCGTCGCCGTCGGCCACCCACACGTTGCGGTTCAGGCTGGCGGTGTCTTCGGCCTTCAAGTTAGCGGTTCCGTCCTTGAAACCGAACAGATTTCGCGGGGTGGACTGATCACGCGTCGTCGACGAGGTGCGGCCGAAACCGAGTTGTGAGTAGCGTATTGCCACGGTGCCGAACCCGACGCGGGCGAGGTTACGGATGG
>JAOPWF010000164.1 GCA_025965815.1 Mycobacterium sp. | reverse complement strand
ACGGGCTGCTCGAGATCGGCCGCACCCTCGGCATCCCGGCGCTGGCCACCAACGACTGCCACTACGTCACCCGCGACGCCGCGCACAACCACGAGGCGCTGCTGTGCGTGCAGACCGGCAAGACGCTGTCGGATCCGAACCGGTTCAAGTTCGACGGCGACGGCTACTACCTGAAGTCCGCGGCCGAGATGCGCCGGCTGTGGGACGCCGAGATCCCGGTGGCCTGCGACAGCACGCTGCTGATCGCCGAGCGCGTGCAGTCCTACGACGACGTGTGGAAGCCTCGCAACCGGATGCCGCTCTTCCCGGTGCCCGAGGGTCACGACCAGGGGTCCTGGCTGCGGCACGAGATCGACGCCGGCCTGGCCCGCCGCTTCCCGAACGGGGTGCCCGACGGATACGCGCCGCGCGCGGCGTACGAGTTCGAGGTGATCTGCAACGCCGGCTTCCCGGCGTACTTCCTGATCGTCGCGGACCTGATCAACTACGCCCGCTCTGTCGACATCCGGGTCGGTCCGGGGCGCGGATCGGCGGCCGGTTCGCTGGTCGCCTACGCGCTGGGCATCACAGATATCGACCCGATCCCGCACGGCCTGCTGTTCGAGCGGTTCCTCAACCCCGAGCGCACCTCGATGCCCGATATCGACATCGACTTCGACGACCGCCGCCGCGGGGAGATGGTGCGCTACGCCGCCGACAAGTGGGGCAGCGACCGCGTCGCTCAGGTCATCACCTTCGGCACCATCAAAACCAAGGCGGCGTTGAAGGATTCGGCCCGTATCCACTACGGCCAGCCCGGCTTCGCGATCGCCGACCGGATCACCAAAGCGTTGCCGCCGCCCATCATGGCCAAGGACATTCCGCTGTCGGGTATCACCGACCCCGGCCATGAGCGCTACAAGGAGGCCGCGGAGGTCCGCGGGCTGATCGACACCGACCCCGATGTGCGGACCATCTACGAGACGGCCCGCGGACTGGAGGGGCTGATCCGCAACGCCGGCGTGCACGCCTGTGCGGTGATCATGAGTTCGGAGCCGCTGACCGAGTCCATCCCGCTGTGGAAGCGGCCGCAGGACGGCGCGATCATCTCCGGCTGGGACTACCCGTCATGTGATGCCATCGGCCTGCTGAAGATGTACTTCCTCGGGCTGCGGAACCTGACGATCATCGGCGACGCGATCGAGAACATCAAGGCCAACAGGGGAATTGACCTCGACCTGGAGTCGCTGCAGCTAGACGACGGCCCCACCTACGAGCTGCTGTCCCGCGGTGACACCCTCGGCGTGTTCCAGCTCGACGGCGGGCCGATGCGCGACCTGCTGCGTCGCCTGCGGCCCACCGGGTTCGAAGACGTGGTGGCGGTCATCGCGCTGTACCGCCCCGGCCCGATGGGGCAGAACGCGCACAATGACTACGCCGACCGCAAGAACGGCCGGCAGGCGGTCAAGCCCATTCACCCCGAGCTGGCCGAGCCACTCGCTGACATCCTGGCCGAGACCTACGGCCTGATCGTCTATCAGGAACAGATCATGCGCATCGCGCAGAAGGTCGCGGGCTACTCGCTGGCCCGAGCCGACATTCTGCGAAAGGCCATGGGCAAGAAGAAGGCCGAGGTGCTGGCCGCCGAGTTCGAGGGCTTCTCGGAAGGCATGAAGGCCAACGGCTTCTCGGCGGCGGCGATCAAGGCGCTGTGGGACACGGTGCTGCCGTTCGCCGGTTACGCGTTCAACAAGTCGCACGCCGCCGGCTACGGCATGGTGTCGTACTGGACCGCCTACCTCAAGGCCAACTATCCTGCCGAGTACATGGCCGGGCTGCTCACCTCGGTCGGTGACGACAAGGACAAGGCGGCGGTCTACCTCGCCGACTGCCGCAAGCTCGGAATCACGGTGCTGCCGCCCGACGTCAATGAGTCGGGCCTGAACTTCGCGTCCGTCGGCACCGACATCCGCTACGGGCTCGGCGCGGTGCGCAACGTCGGTGCCAACGTGGTCGGTTCGCTGATCAGGACGCGCAGCGAGAAGGGCAAGTTCACCGACTTCTCGGACTACCTCAACAAGGTCGACATCGCCGCCTGCAACAAGAAAGTCACCGAGTCGCTGGTCAAGGCGGGCGCGTTCGACTCGCTCGGGCATCCCCGCAAGGGCTTGTTCCTGGTGCACACCGACGCCGTCGACTCGGTCCTCGGCACCAAGAAGGCCGAGGCGATGGGCCAGTTCGACCTGTTCGGCGGTGACGACGGCGGCAGTGATGCGGTGTTCACCATCAAGGTGCCCAACGAGGAGTGGGACGACAAGCACAAGTTGGCCCTGGAGCGGGAGATGCTGGGGCTGTACGTGTCCGGGCATCCGCTCAACGGCGTGGCGCATCTGCTGACCGCCCAGGTGGACACCGCGATTCCCGCCATCCTCGACGGTGACGTCGCCAACGAGACGCAGGTCCGGGTGGGCGGCATCCTGGCATCGGTGAACCGCCGGGTCAACAAGAACGGAATGCCCTGGGCGTCGGCGCAATTGGAGGATCTCACCGGTGGTATCGAGGTGATGTTCTTTCCGCACACGTACTCCAACTACGGTGCGGAGATCGCCGACGACGTGGTGGTGCTGGTCAACGCCAAGGTCGCGATCCGCGACGACCGGATCTCGCTGATCGCCAACGAACTTGTGGTACCGGACTTCTCGAACGCGCAGGTGGACCGACCGCTGGCGGTCAGTCTGCCGACCCGGCAGTGCACCGTGGACAAGGTGACAGCCCTCAAGCAGGTGCTGGCGCGCCACCCCGGCACCTCGCAAGTGCATCTGCGGCTGATCAGCGGGGAGCGGATCACCACGCTCGAGCTGGACCAATCCCTACGGGTGACACAGTCGTCAGCGCTGATGGGCGATTTGAAGGCGCTGCTCGGTCCCGGCTGTCTGGGCGGCTAGAAGCTGTATCTGAGAATCCGTGCCTTGCGCGCGCCGGTCTTGCTTTTGCCGGTCAGCCTGGTCGCGATCCGGATCCAGCCGGGGAACAGGTCCACCTCCTTGGCGTGCGCCAGGCTGGTCTCCTCGATCAGTTTCAGCCGCGGGTTCCAGGTCTCTGGGTGGTGTGCGTCCTTGAAACCGGCGTACCGCCACTGGCCGGCGACGTCGGAGAACATCTTCTGCGGGTACAGCTTGATCGCCACCCGGCTGAACCAGCCGATGCCGCCGTAGTCGTTGAAAGCCAGTTCGCCAGAACGGAAATGGTCGGTGATCCGGCGGAACAGCTCAATGATCACCGACTCGGAGAGGAATGCCAGCAGGCCATCGGCGATCAGCATGGTGGGACGGCCGGCGGGGATGGCATGGGCCAGGTGTCGTCGGCCAGTGACGCCGGCACCGAGTGTGCCTGCGGGCTCGACGGCAGCACGTCGTCCCGCAGTGCGGTCACGGCGGGCAGGTCGACGCTGTACCAATCCACCGTCGAGGGCGGCTTCACGCGGTACATGCCGTCGTCCAGCCCGGCCCCCAGGTCCACCACGACGGCATCCGGGTGCGCCGCGGTGAAGGCGCGCACCCTGTCGTCGAGCATCTTGGCGCGCAGTGCGGTCTGGCACACCACGCTGGTCGCCACGCCGAGGCCCTCGAAGTCGAAGTCGATGCTGCCCACATCCTCGTCGGCGAGGGTGTCGCCCAGTATCGGGCGGGTCCAGCGGCTGTCCAGCGCGCGGGCATACAACGTGAGAAACGCGGTCTGTTCCACCGGCGTCAGTTCGGTCACGGCAATTCCCATGAACGCCAACGTACTCCTCGGTCGACGCTGAACGTTTAGGCCAAAACGTTCACCGCCCTTGCGATTACGAGCGCGATGGTGGACACCGCGACGAGGCTCTGCACCGCCATCATCGCCTTGGCCCAGCGGGCCAGCGGCATGGTGTCGGTGGGGGAGAACGCCATCGCGTTCGTCAGGCTGACGTAGAGGTAGTCGACGAAGGTCGGTCGCCAACCCGGCCTCACCAGCTTGGCGGTGTCGGGGTCCATCTGCGGGAACATGAAGTCGGGGTAGGGCTGCACCCCCGCACGCCTCGCGAACGGGCCGCCGCGGTCGAGCTCCCAGTACCAGATGCCGAACGCGATGATGTTGGTGACGAAGATCGCCGCGCCGCTGCCGAGCAGTACCGCGGCCTTATTGCTCACCGCGCCGGAGAGAATGCGAGCGTCCAGCACGACCGCGGACAGGGTGTTGTCGATGGTGATCGCCGCCAGCAGCACCCAGGTGGCGTACTTACCGAGCCGCGTCGCATTGGTGAGTCGCAGGGGATTGAGCCAGACCAGCACCACGATCAGTAACACCTCGAGGCTTATCAGGGGCCAGCGCGGAACCAGCGTGTAGCTCTTCGGGATACCCAGCTGCAGGGCGATCACGGCGACGAGCGCGATCAACACCGGCAAGCGGCTCTCCGGGTCACCGGGACGCAGCCACGATGGCACATGGTGTTCGGCTTCTCCGGCCAGCTTCTCGGCCCGCTTCACGAACTCCCCCGCCGCGGAATGAGGTTTGGGTGTGTCGTCCATGAGCTCAGTGTGTGCGCGATCATGGACCGGTGGAGGACGACACGACTGGCAGTTTTCTAAGGACGTCGCGGCACGTGAGCGTCTGGATCGAGGCCGCGCCCGAAGTGGTCTACGACTTCGCCGCGGATCCGCGACAACTTCCGCGATGGGCGGCCGGGTTGGCCGCGGGTGGTCTGCGGCAGAGCGCGGACGGCTGGGTGGCCGATTCGCCAATGGGTCAGGTGACGATCGAATTCGCGCCGCCGAATGACTACGGCGTGCTGGACCACGTCGTGACGCTGCCGTCCGGCGCAGCCGTCTACAACCCGTTGCGCGTCCTCCCGGCCGCGGCCACGGGGCAGCCACCGTGCGAGGTGGTGTTCACCGTCCGGCGGCAGCCCGGCATGAGTGATGAACAGTTCGATGCCGATGCGGCGGCGGTGGCAGCGGATCTCGACACGCTGCGGCGGCTGTTGGAGGCTTAGCGACGCGACCGGTGGAACAGACTGAGGCCCAGCCAGACGACCGTGCCGGCCGCGGCGGCGGCGAGGACAGCGGGCGCCGCACTGGCGGTGGCAATGCCGACGGCGACCAGCACCAGCAGGCCCACCGCAAGCGCCACCACCTTGTAGACCGGCCACGGAACCCCGGCGACCAGGATTTCGGACGGTTCGGCCTCGACGGTCGACCGAAGGTTGTCGGTGGTGGCCATGGTGCGACGATAGCTCGTATCCGAGATTTCGGCCAATCGAAACGCCGGATCAGGTGTCTCGTATTACGGCGCCGCGCCTACTCTGATGGCATGCCAATTACCGGAGAATACGAACCCAGCACGTCGGACTGGTCCCGCGAGAACGCCGAGCAGTACATGGCGTCGGGCGGCACCGAGGGCACCGAGCTCAAGGGAAAGCCGGTCATCCTGCTGACCACCATCGGAGCCAAATCCGGCAAAGTCCGCAAGACCCCGCTGATGCGGGTGGAGAACGACGGCGAATACGCGGTCGTCGCGTCGCTGGGCGGAGCCCCGAAGCACCCGGTCTGGTACCACAACGTGAAGGCCAACCCGCGCGTCGAACTGCAGGACGGCACGGAATCCGGCGACTACGAGGCGCGTGAGGTGTTCGGCGACGAGAAGGCCGCCTGGTGGGATCGCGCCGTCGAGGCGTGGCCCGACTACGCCGAGTATCAGAAGAAGACCGACCGGCAGATCCCGGTCTTCGTGCTCAGCCCGGTGAAGTGACACTCTGCCCGCAGAAAAGTGCCAAGTGGCACCATTAACCGGGTGTCCGCTGAACTGAGCCAGAGTCCTCGCACGTCGCCGCTGACCGCGGCCGACATCGACGAGGCCGCTCAGCGAATTGCCGGGGTGGTGACGCCGAGCCCGCTACAGCTCAGCGACCGGCTCTCCGCGACCACCGGCGCGACGGTTTACCTGAAGCGCGAAGACCTGCAGTCGGTGCGCTCCTACAAGCTGCGCGGCGCCTACAACCTGCTG
>JAOPWF010000114.1 GCA_025965815.1 Mycobacterium sp. | reverse complement strand
AGGAACGGCCGATTCTGAGCGAAAGAGGCCCAACTTGCGGTCAGCAGACTCATGCCACCCGGCGGTCCATTCGAAGGCCATCTCCCCCAGTCGTGGCGCGGCAGCGATCTTGTCGAGCACCTCAGCGCTGGCCCGGTTCACCGGATATAACATCCGCGCCTCGTCCGGCGGCGTTCCGGGCTCTTCGATCAGCGCTGCCCACGCCGCAAGTTGCGACTCGGCGACCGCGACGACTCGACTCCTGTGAGGCCGAAGATCCCAATTGCCGTTCTCGTCCTTCACACCTGGCGCCGGACCACACCCGTCGTGCTTGAGGGACCGTTCGACTGTGTCGGGGTGGCAAATCGAAGCGAAGTGCAAGAAACCGACCTCTGATTGCACGCCATATACGTGAACTCCGAAGGTTCGTCGATTGCCGATCTCAAACAGACGCGCCTCATTGCGGAACTGCGCGTGACGGCGCAGCCGCCGATACGTCTCCCGCCGCAAACCCTTCGCCCGCAGTTCGGTGAAGTGGCTCTCCGGATGAATCAGTCCGACAATGCCGTTCGGCGCCATCGACCGCCAAGTCCGGTCCATAAAGCAGCGGTACAGGTCGGGCTGCAACCCAGTCAGCACCGGCCGGTCAACTCCTGACCCAAGGTGTTCCTTCATCCCCGCCTGCACCGCGCGTTCGTCAAGGAATACATTCCGCGCCGCCGCGTCGGCCAGCGTCGTCGCCCGCTTCTCGCCGATCATCGCCTCAGCCGCCTTATCCACCAGCGACCACCAGGGATCGAACTCCGCGAGCACGCCTGCTTCGTCCCAGTCAGGTCGCACCCACGGTGGGTTGCCCACTTGGAGATCGAAACCCCCGCCGGCGAACACGGGGGCGTAGTCCAATTCCCAGTGAAAGAATCCCTGCGCCCTGCTGATCGACTCTACGACCTTCAGCCAAGGGAATACCTCGAGAGCGCTATCGATCGAAGTTGCTTGCGCGAACGTGCGATCGGTGTCCTCGGCGAGGTCGAGTTCCTCCCAGCTGAGGTCGCCCGCAAGGCTGATCTGTCCGTACTTCTCGAACTTGCCTGCCTTCGGGGGCACGCCCAGGATGGCTTCGAGCCCGCCTACCCACTGGTCCCAGTCGGGCGGTTCGACGTACGCAGTGAGTGGCCACGACCAGAGTGCGCACCACGCGTCCATCACGCGGCGAAGCCGACGGTAGGCACCGTTCTCGTCGTGGAGCACCTTCTCGATCTGCTCACGCGTGACGGCGTTATCGGCCGGTTTGGAGTCGATGCCCCAGATGTCGATACTTCGGCGGATCTCGGATTCCGCAATGGTCAACCGGCGCAGCGTGAATCCCCACAGCGTCTCGACCCGCTCTGCGAGCGCGGCCAGCCGCTTCTTGATCGCCGCGCTGGGATTACCACGAATCCCGTTGCGCCACAGCCGCAGCTCTTCGCGCTTGTCCGGCGCATACGTCTTGGCCTCGGGCGTGTCGATCACCGCGCCCCAGCCGTGTGACGGCAGCAGGAAGTGGTGAATACCCGCGCCGATCTCATCGCCCAATGGGACGTCGTTAGGGGTTTTCGTCAGCCAGGCCTTTTTCGCCAGCACCGTCGGTGCGTACACCGCGCGGCGCGCCCCGATCAGCGAGTTGCCACGACGCAGGTGCAGGCCGAACCACGGAGCCTGCAGGCCTGCGACCATGGTGTCCAGCCACAGCGAGATCTCGGCCAGCTCCACCGCCGTAGCGTTCAAATCCACGCCGTACACCTGGTGAAGGGCGATGTGCGCCTTCACCTTCTGCAGCTCCAGCTGATACTGGTCGGCGTCGATGACCTCGCGACGATCCTCCTGTTGCCGCTTGAGGTACTCGGCGGCGAGTTGGCGCACCGCCTCGATCGCGAACGCGCCGGATCCCAGGGCAGGCTCGCAGATGGTCAATTGAAGCATCTGCTTCGGGGTGGTGCGATCGTCGTTCTGGTCCAGCAACTCCTCGAGCGCTTGGGAGACCACAAACCTCGTCAGCACTTCGGGGGTGTAGTAGGACGCTGACTGCTGGCGCTCGCGCCCTGCGAGTCGGAAGACGAACGTGCCCTGCGCGTGGACGACGGGGATGCTTTCCCCCGTCGCCTCGTCCAGTGTCGTCACGAAATCGGACTCCGACAGATGATCGGCCCGCGACACCGGGACCACCCAGGAACCCTTGTCGGGGTCGCCGTTCTTGGCGACCTCGTAGAGGTCCTCGTCGGCGAAGAACCCGGTGTAGGACATCAACCCCTCGTACACCGCCCCGAGTTGGTTGATGCCGAGTTCGGCGTAGGAGATGAAGCCGCGGTCAGTTCCCTTGCGGCCCTTGGACTCCTTGGACAGCAGCAGGTGTTGCAGGATGCGCTGGGTGGCCTCGTTGCTGAGCCCTACCTCGTCGATGAGCTCGGTCGCTCTGCGATCGAAGAGGTCGGCGCGGAGCGCGTTGAACTCCAGCCCGGGTGCTGGGTCGTCGGCGCCGCCGGCCGGTGGTGTGGGAGGGACGTGCCCACTGTCGACCAGCTGGAACAGCTTTGCCAGCGACTGATAGAGGTGCGTGCCGGACTTCGCGGTCAGTGAGACCAGTTCGGTCAGGGTGAGTTCCCGAAGCCGGTCCAGGCCGTAGCCCTCGCCGTACTCCGGTGCCCCGGAAGGCAGTACCCGTAGCTCCGGGGAGGCTTCTGCATAGAGCAGGAACAGGATTCGGTAGAGGAAGCGCAGCGCGTGCTTGGCCAGTTGTTGAGCGTCGATCTGGTCAAGCGGCATGTCCTTGGCGGCGCGGCGGCGCACCACGTCGTTGGCGATGATCTCGATGGACAGCCGAATGCCCTCGCGCAGATCCTTGGACACCCCGACGGTGTGCTTGACCGACTCCTCGAGCACACCGGTCCACCAGATGTTGCCGTCGGCGTCCGGCACGAGTGCCTGCCGGCCGAGGATCGCCGCGGCCCGGTCGAGTTCGCCGCCGCGCTTCTCCTCGCGACGCTCGGTGACCACCAGCAGATCGACCGCCAGGTAGCGCCCCTCGGCCCATCGCTGCGCCTCAGCCAGCAGCAGCCATTGGCCCGCCTGCACCACGACGAACGCGGGTGGCTCGTCGGCGCGGAACGCCGCCGACACTGCCTTTGAGACCGACGCGATGGGCTTGTTGTCCTCCTCCCCCGCATGGAGCAACAGCCCGACTTCTGGCTGAAGCACGTCGTCGACCGTATTTGCGGGCACGGCCTGCAGGAACAGTGTGCTCGTCACACCCGGGAGCCGAGCCTGGGGAAGCAGCAGCTCGGTTCCGGCACGTTCACCGGTGTAGTCGCTCAACGGCTCAGGAAATCCCAGGGCGGTCCGGATCAGTGCATGAGCCGCGGCGGCCCCGTCGGGATTCTCGGTCAGCGTCGACAAGGCCGTCTGAAGCTCACCGGCCGCACCCAGCAGCCGCCGCCGCACCGTGTCCCGGCCCTCGGCCCCTTCGGCGTCCCACTGCTTTCGCAGCTCGATCACCTTGCCCTGGAAGGACTCCCGGGGCGAGTCGGTGGTGAAGTAGTGCTCACTGATCCAGTCCTCGCCGACGACGATGGAATCGTAGGAGGGCACGGCTCACAGGTCCTTTCCGGCGACGGGCGTGTCGGCGGCCACCACGACGAGCAGCGGCCGCACCAATTGCTGGGTCGGCGCCAACAGGTCGGCCAGGCGCTGTTCCTCGTCGATGCGTTGACCAAGGCGGCCGATGCGCGAGCGCTGCGCACCGCGCAGGTCGAGAGTGTCGGCGTCGGCGTGCCAGCGCTGCGCTCGCTGCCGCCAGCGGGCGAGCCGTTCGGTGGTGGCGGCCTCCTGCGCGCCGAGCACCCAGCGCATCTCGCGGCTGGCGTGTTCGACGGCGATCGGAATGAGAGCCTGATACTGCTCTGGTCTTGGCACCGGTCCGGGATTCGACGAGCCGGGTTTGAGCGCCGTCTGCGTGCTGAGGAAGGCGATGTCCTCAAGCGGTTCGACCAGACAG
>JAOPWF010000088.1 GCA_025965815.1 Mycobacterium sp. | reverse complement strand
GAGAAGCACGCCGACTTCCTGCGCGATTTTCGCGGCGACACCGTGCACGCCAGCACGCTGCGACTGCTCGACGAACTGGGACTCGGAGCCCAGTTTGCGCAGCTACCCCACCGAATGGTCGAAACCGTCCACGCAGAGATTCAGGGGACCCCGGTCGATATCGACCTGCGCCGACTCCCCGGGCCGCACAAGCATATTGCGCTGGTGCCACAGTGGGACTTCCTTGAGCTGCTGGCCACAGCGGCAGAGCAAGAACCCACCTTCCGGCTGATGCGGAACACCGAGGTGACCGGACCGCTACGGAGCGGCGGACGCATCGTTGGCGTCACCTACCGCGACTTGGCCGGGGCGACCCGCGAGATGCGAGCCGAATTGACTGTCGCCTGCGACGGCCGCTCTTCGACCCTGCGCACCGCTTCCGGGTTGGTGCCGCGAGCGTTCGGAGCCCCGATGGACGTGTGGTGGTTCCGGCTGCCCCGTCGGCCTGCCGATCCCCACGGCCTGAACGGCGTGTTCACCGCAGGCCATGGCTGCGCCTTGATCGATCGCGAGGACTACTACCAGATCGCCTACTTGATCCCGAAGGGCACCGACGCCACGATGCGCAGTGCGGGGATCGACGCGCTTCGCCGCCGCATGGTTGCGCTGGTGCCCTGGCTGGCCGATCGCGTTGACGCGTTGACGTCCTTCGATGACGTGAAGCTGCTCGACGTTCAGCTGAATCGGCTCCGCCGCTGGTATGTCGACGGCCTGCTGCTGATCGGCGACGCGGCGCATGCGATGTCACCGGTCGGTGGCGTGGGGATCAACCTCGCCGTCGCCGACGCCGTCGAAGCGGGCCGGGTACTGGCGGATCCGCTGCGGTTGGGTCATGTGTCCACCGCACGGCTGGCCCGCATACAGGCTCGGCGCTGGGTCCCGACCGCGATGATCCAGGCCGTCCAGCGCGTCATCCACAACCGGGTCATCGCCGTGGCGGTCGCCGGCGAGCCGGGCGGGCCAGCGCCCACACCGCCCAGGGCGGTCCGCCTGCTCAGCAGGATTCCTGCGTTGGGCGCGATCGCGGCGTACGGCGTCGCGATCGGGCCATTCCCCGAGCATGCGCCCGGTTACGCCCGACGCTGAACAGGCGCTACCGGACACACCTCGCCACAAGTAGACGCCGAGCAGGTCGGCAGTTGATGATGTCCGCATGGTTTTGCAGGACACCACGCCCGCCGACGGGGTCCCGGCGGCCGCGGAAGCCGACATTGAGCCCGCCGCGCCGTTCACCGTCACGGCCCCGGTGCCGTACGTGTCGGGCGGGTCGCTGCGCAACCCGTTCCCGCCGATCGCCGACTACGCGTTTCTGTCCGACTGCGAAAATACCTGCCTGATCTCGTCGGCCGGGTCGGTGGAGTGGTTGTGCGTTCCACGGCCGGACTCCCCCAGCGTGTTCGGGGCGATCCTGGACCGCGGCGCCGGGCATTTCCGGTTGGGGCCATACGGCGTCTCGGTGCCGGCTGCCCGCCGCTATCTGCCGGGCAGCCTGATCCTGGAGACCACCTGGCAGACCCACACCGGCTGGCTCATCGTGCGCGACGCCCTGGTGATGGGTCCCTGGCACGACATCGAGGCCAGGTCCCGGACGCATCGGCGGACCCCGATGGACTGGGACGCCGAGCACATCCTGCTGCGCACCGTGCGCTGCGTCAGCGGCACGGTCGAGCTGGTGATGAACTGCGAGCCGTCGTTCGACTACCACCGCGTCAGCGCCAACTGGGAGTACTCGGCCAACGCGTACGGCGAGGCCATCGCCCGGGCCAACAAGAACCCGGACTCCCATCCGACGCTGCGGTTGACGACGAACTTGCGCATCGGCCTCGAGGGCCGAGAAGCGCGGGCGCGCACCAGGCTTACCGAGGGTGACAACGTCTTCGTCGCCTTGAGCTGGTCGAAGCACCCTGCGCCACAGACCTACGACGAGGCTGCCGACAAGATGTGGAAGACCAGCGAGTCGTGGCGGCAGTGGATCAACATCGGGGACTTCCCGGATCACCCGTGGCGGTCCTACCTACAGCGCAGTGCGCTGACCCTCAAGGGGTTGACGTACTCGCCGACCGGGGCACTGCTGGCGGCGAGTACCACCTCGCTGCCGGAAACCCCTCAGGGCGAACGCAACTGGGACTACCGCTACGCCTGGGTGCGCGACTCGACGTTCGCGCTGTGGGGCCTGTACACCCTCGGCCTGGACCGCGAAGCCGACGACTTCTTCTCCTTCATCGCCGACGTGTCCGGCGCCAATAACGGTGAGCGCCATCCGCTGCAGGTGATGTACGCCGTCAGCGGTGAACGCACGCTGGTCGAGGAGGAACTGCACCACCTGTCCGGCTACGACAACGCGAGACCGGTGCGGATCGGCAACGGCGCCTACAACCAGTCCCAGCACGACATCTGGGGCACGATGCTGGACTCGGTCTACCTACACGCCAAGTCCCGCGAGCAGATTCCCGAGACGCTGTGGCCGGTGCTGAAGAGTCAGGTCGAGGAGGCCGTCAAGCACTGGCGCGAACCCGACCGAGGCATCTGGGAGGTTCGCGGCGAGCCGCAGCACTTCACATCGTCGAAGGTGATGTGCTGGGTGGCCCTTGACCGCGGCTCCAAGCTCGCCGAGCTGCAGGGCGAGAAGAGTTACGCGCAGCAGTGGCGCGCTATCGCCGAGGAGATCAAGGCCGACATCCTGGCCCACGGCGTGGACTCGCGCGGGGTGCTCACCCAGCGCTACGGCGACGACGCGCTGGACGCCTCACTGCTGCTGGTGGTGCTGACCCGGTTCCTGCCGTCCGACGACCCGCGGGTGCGGGCGACGGTACTCGCCATCGCCGACGAGTTGACCGAGGACGGCCTGGTGCTGCGCTACCGGACCGACGAAACCGACGACGGTCTGGCCGGTGAGGAGGGCACCTTCACGATCTGCTCGTTCTGGCTGGTCTCGGCGCTGGTGGAGATCGGCGAACTCAGCCGCGCCAAGCATCTCTGTGAGCGGTTGCTGTCGTTCGCCAGCCCGCTGCATCTGTACGCCGAGGAGATCGAACCGCGCACCGGCCGGCACCTGGGCAACTTCCCACAGGCGTTCACCCACCTGGCCTTGATCAACGCGGTGGTGCACGTTATCCGAGCGGAAGAAGACGCTGACAGCTCGGGCGTCTTCCAGCCCGCCAACGCACCCATGTAGCGGATTGCTGAAATACGCCCTCAGCTCGGCGGCGTCATATACTCCAACGCCAAGTTGGGGTCAGCCCAGACAACCAGCCGTTGGTCATGCCGGTGAGGAGACGACCAAGATGCGTCGACATATGCGGTCATGGGCGGGGGCCGGCGCCGCGGTCTTGGCGCTCGTGGCGGCTCCCGGGCTCATCGCACAATCGAGACCCCTGGGACCGCGGTGGCGGACGTGTGCGCAAGCGCCGGCCGGCGCGTTTCCGTTGGTGGGTGCGTTGACGTTGCCGGGGCCATAGCCGATTACGCTCCGCCACCGGCTTACTACGCTCCGCTGCCGGAGGATTTCGAAGCTCCACCCCCCTTCGCCTCCGCCTCCGCCCCCACCTCCGATTGGGTCTAACGTCAGCGGCTGCGCGAGTGTGAACGGGCGGCGTGTCAGCGTGAGCGGCTGCACCTAAGCCACTTCGGGGAGTCAGTGCGTCGGAGCAGGCATCGGTGCCGACAAGTGTGCACTTACGACAGCGCTATCTCGTACCGGTATTGGCAACGGCGGCGGCGACTGCCGTCGGAATCGTCGTCGCGCCAACGGCCGCCGACTGTTCCTCCAGCGGCGCGAGCACCATTTGCAGCAGTCAGGGTGAAGTCCGAGGCGGCACCGGACCATCACCCGTCTCGACCTACGACCCTTACCAGTGCAGCGACCCCTACCTGTGCTACTACGACACCTACGACCCACTCATCGTCATAGATCCCGGCTGGGGCGGAGGACGAACCGGTGGCGGCGATCGTATTAACATCGGCCCGCGCTAGCGGGTAACGCACCCTCGGAAGCGAGGGGTTCGATCAGAACAGACCACCCCGGCCCAGCCGAGGTAGATCCCCTCTCAGCCCACCTTGTATGTGGCGATCGCCTTCGCGATCAGGGAGCGCCAGCGACACCGTCACACCACGCAGCGAGTCGGGCACTTCCGCGCCGCACCACACCGCCGCCATCACAGTCAGGTCGGCGAACGTGGCGAGCGCGCCGCCGTGAACCATGTCGCCGATCGTCACGTTGGACGGGTCCCAGGGCAGCCGCAGCCGGACCTCCGCATCGTCGAGGACATCGGCGACGATGCCGAGTTTTGTAACGAAGGGTGGACTGGGGCAGGAACTGCGCGATGACGTCACGCCCGCTCTGCGGCGCTGAGCTGCTCGACATGTGTTCAGCATGAATATCCGCGACGTCATGACGACGGCGTTCCCGTCGGGACAGCCGCACCGCTCGGTCGACGCCTGCCGGCGGGCCAGTTCAGGGCCTCGGTGAGGCGTAACGAATATATGCGTACTAAGTAAATGTGGTCCCCGGGCCACAAGACGGCTATCCTCAATTTGAGGCCTACACGCCGATCGGGGGACATAGTGAGATTTGACAGCAAAAATATACGACGTTGCTGGAGATGATGGGAGCGCCGCACCACGGCGCCAACGGACGGCGACTCAGCCGTGACCGGGTGCTGCGGGCTGCGCTAGACCTGGTCGACGCCGAAGGGCTCCCGACGCTGACCATGCGCCGACTCGCGGCCGAGCTCGATGTGGGCGTGATGTCGCTGTACCGGTACATCGAGACAAAGCGGGATCTGCTCGATGGCATCACCGAGCTCGCTCTCGAATCGCTGTCCGTCCCTCCACCGGAAGAAGGCACGTGGGACGAGCAATTGACGGCGGCGGCGCACAGGATCTACGCGGCAATGCGGGAACATCCTGGCGCCACACAGATTCTGGCGGACGGATTCATCCCCGGTCCCGCGCTCGATCCGCTGCGGGAATGGCTGTTACGGATCCTGCATGTGGCAGGTTTCGACAATCAACAGGCCGCGAGCTACCTGCAGACGTTGTTCACCTACACATTGGGGTTCGTCGTGCTCGCCGGCCACAGCGAGGCGCCCTTTGTCGAGGAATGGCACCGAATCTCCGCGCTTCCGAGCGACTCTTTCCCGTACCTGGCCCAGTCCGCCGCCGAGTTCTCCCGCCGGTTCACCACACCCTCCTTCGAGGCCGGCCTGGCCGTAATCATCAAGGGACTACAGGCCGAACTGAGCGTCGCGCACTAACCAGCACCGCACGCGTCACCGTTGACAACTGACGAGGTGACTGGTTGCATCTCGGGTCATGATTACAAATCTGGTCATCTATACCAACTTAAAGAGGAAGCGATGACCAGTCAGCTGACGACCCAGCCGGCGGCCGGCCAATATGAGCTCAGCCATCTGCGTTCGCTGGAGGCCGAGGCCATCCACATCATCCGAGAGGTCGCCGCGGAGTTCGAGCGCCCGGTGCTGTTGTTCTCCGGCGGCAAGGACTCCATCGTGATGCTGCACCTCGCGTTGCGGGCGTTCCGGCCGGGGCGGCTGCCGTTTCCGGTTATGCACGTCGATACCGGGCATAACTTCGACGAAGTGATCCAGACGCGTGACCAGCTCGTCGCCGAGACCGGCGTACGGCTCGTGGTGGCATCGGTGCACGATGACATCGATGCCGGCCGAGTCGCGGACAACGGACCGTCACGCAATCCCCTGCAGACGGTGACCCTGTTGCGCGGCATTGCGGAGAACCGGTTCGACGCGGCATTCGGTGGGGCGCGGCGCGACGAGGAGAAAGCCCGGGCCAAGGAGCGGGTTTTCAGCTTCCGCGACGAGTTCGGCCAGTGGGACCCGAAAGCGCAGCGCCCCGAACTCTGGAGCCTCTACAACGGTCGGCACAACAAAGGTGAGCACATCCGGGTGTTCCCCCTGTCGAACTGGACCGAATACGACATCTGGGCCTACATAGGGGCGGAGAACATCGCCCTGCCCGCGATCTACTACGCGCACCGACGGCCGGTATTCCTTCGGGACGGAATGTTGCTCGCCGTCGACAAGTACCTACAGCCCCGCCCCGACGAGGAGGTTTTCGAGACCTCGGTGCGGTTCCGCACCGTCGGCGACGTCACATGCACCGGCTGCGTCGAATCCTCGGCAGCCACCGTCGAGGAGGTCATCGCCGAAACGGCAGTGTCACGCCTTACCGAGCGCGGAGCGACCCGCGCCGACGACCGGATTTCCGAGGCCGGCATGGAAGACCGCAAGCGGGAAGGCTACTTCTGATGACCACTCTGTTGAGGCTGGCCACCGCGGGGTCGGTGGACGACGGCAAGTCGACGCTGATCGGGCGGCTGCTGTATGACTCCAAGGCCGTGATGGAAGACCAGCTGGCGTCGGTGGAGCGCACGTCCAAGGAGCGCGGCAACGACTACACCGACCTGGCGCTGGTCACCGACGGCCTGCGCTCAGAACGCGAGCAGGGC
>JAOPWF010000026.1 GCA_025965815.1 Mycobacterium sp. | reverse complement strand
GCTCGTCGCGATGCCGCGCTGGCAGTCGGTCTTGCAACGGGTGCAGGTCCGTATCCGACCCAACCCGAACACCTGGTCGGCCCTCGAATACGCCTGCCACGCACGCGATGTGCACGCCATCTTCGGCGAACGGGCCCGCCTGATGCTGAACCAGGAGAACCCGGAGTTCGAGAACTGGGACCAGGACCAGACGGCCATCGAGAAGCGCTACTGGACTTCGGATCCGGACGTCTTCGCCGGCGAGATCGAGGCGGCCGGAAAGCTCGCGGCCGCCGCCTTCACCGGCCTGTCCGAGGCACAGTGGTCACGGGTGGGTCGCCGCAGCAACGGATCGGTGTTCACCATCGAGACTCTGGGTCTGTATTACCTGCATGACGTGGACGCCTGACGCACACCGCGGCGCTTCTGGCCGGGTGACCGACCCGAGCGGCAACGTGATCGGACTGATCCAGCCGCCCTAGTCATATACCCCCATGGGGTATAGCATCGAGTGCATGACCGAGGTTGACCACGCCGGGCACGAGGGCCACCAGACCGAGACGGCCGACGCCGGACATGGCGGCCACGCCGGCCATGGTGATCATTTCGCCCAGTTCCGGCGGCTGTTCTGGACCATGCTGGTGCTGGCCGTACCGACGGTGGCCTGCTCGGGGATGTTCGCGATGATTCTGGGCTACACCGTGCCCGACTTCCCCGGTTCGGCGTGGGTGTCGCCCCTGTTGGGCACGGTGATGTACGTCTGGGGCGGCCGGCCGTTCCTGACCGGCGCGGTCAGCGAGATCCGTTCCCGCGCACCGGGAATGATGTTGCTGATCGCGCTGGCCATCACGGTCGCGTTCGTGTCGTCGTGGGGCGCCAGCCTCGGTGTGCTGCACCACGAGCTGGACTTCTGGTGGGAACTGGCACTGCTGATCGTGATCATGCTGCTCGGTCACTGGATCGAGATGCGGTCGCTCGCCCAGACCACCTCCGCGCTGGACTCACTCGCCGCGCTACTGCCCGACGAGGCCGAACGGGTGGAGGGCGACACCGTCGTCACGGTGGCCCCGGCGGACCTGCGGGTGGGAGACACCGTGGTGGTCCGGCCGGGCGGCAGCATCCCCGCGGACGGGCAGATCATTGACGGCTCGGCGGCGATGGACGAGTCGATGGTGACCGGCGAATCCCGGACCGTGCGCCGCGGGGTCGGCGACTCCGTGGTGGCCGGCACCGTGGCGACCGACTCGGGACTGCGGGTGCGGGTCACCGCGGTCGGCGACGACACCGCGCTGGCCGGCATCCAGCGGCTGGTGTCCGACGCGCAGAACTCGTCTTCACGGGCACAGCGCCTCGCCGACATCGCCGCCGGCTGGTTGTTCTGGTTCGCGCTCGGCTCGGCAGTGATCACCGCGGTGGTCTGGGGGCTGATCGGCCGGCCCGACCAGGCCGTCGTGCGCACGATCACCGTGCTGGTGATCGCCTGCCCGCATGCGCTTGGCCTGGCGATACCCCTGGTGGTCTCGATCGCCACCGAGCGCGCCGCCCGCGGCGGGGTGCTGGTGAAGGACCGGCTGGCCCTGGAGAGCATGCGCACCGTCGGCGCCGTGCTGTTCGACAAGACCGGAACGCTCACCAAGGGCGAACCCACCGTCCTCGCGGTCGCGACGGCACCCGGCCGCAGTGCGGACGAGGTGCTCGCGCTGGCCGCCGCGGCGGAGTCGGACTCCGAGCACCCGCTGGCGCGCGCCATCGTCGAGGCGGCCCGCCGCCGTGACCTCACGGCGGGCAGGAGCGAAGCGACCGGGGGATCGTTCACCGTGCCCCGATCCACCGACTTCACGTCGTCCCCGGCCGTCGGGGTCAGCGCGACCGTGGACGGGACGCGGATCCGGGTGGGTGGACCGCGCCTGCTTCAAGACGCCGGGCACCAGGAGTTGCCTGAGGCCGCGCAGTGGCATGCCGAGGGCGCCATCGTCCTGCACGTCATCGCCGACGACGCCGTCATCGGGGCGCTGAAACTGGCCGACGAGGTGCGCCCCGAATCGCCGCAGGCAGTCGAGGCGCTGCGCCGGCTCGGGATCCAGGTGGTGATGATCACCGGCGACGCCGAAGCCGTGGCCCGATCGGTCGCCGACCAACTCGGCATCGACCGGGTATTCGCCGGGGTGCGGCCGGAGGACAAAGCAGCCAAGGTTGCCCAGTTGCAGGCGGAAGGGCTCAAGGTCGCGATGGTGGGCGACGGGGTCAACGACGCGCCTGCACTGGCCCAGGCCGACGTCGGCATTGCCATCGGCGCCGGGACCGACGTCGCGATCGCTTCTGCGGGAGTCATTCTGGCCAGCTCCGACCCGCGTTCGGTCGTCTCGGTGATCCTGCTGTCCAAGGCCGCATATCGGAAGATGCAGCAAAACCTCTGGTGGGCAGCGGGTTACAACCTCGTCGCGGTGCCGCTCGCGGCCGGCGTGCTGGCGCCGATCGGATTCGTGATGCCGATGTCGGTGGGTGCGATCCTGATGTCGATCTCGACGATCGTGGTGGCGCTGAACGCTCAGCTGCTGCGGCGGCTGGATCTGAGCCCAGCAGCGAGCGTGCGCGCCGTACTCGGCGAGCGAGGGGTTGAGCCGGCGCCGTTCGGGTAGTCGGTGCGGTGTGGATTCACCTGGACTGATCGTCGTGGGCAGCGGCCCGGCCGGTGTCAGCGCCGCCGAGGCCTTCCGGAAACACATGCGGATGCGCCCATTCAGATCCTGACCGACGACCCGGCCATGCCCTACGGGAGGCCGCCGCTGAGCAAGGAGTTCCTGGGCGGCGAGGAGTCCCACGTCGACCTGCATCCGGCGAAGTGGTTCGACGACAACGCGATAGCGGTGCTCAGGGACGGTCGCGGTCGACGGGATCGACACCGCCGATCACGTCGTGCTTGCCGGCGGGCGCCGCCACCCCTACCGATGGCTGGTGCTGGCGTGCGGCTTCCGGCCCGCCCCGCCGCCGGTGCCCGCTACGGCGGCCCGGTCAGCGTCAGGGCCGTCGATGGGGGATCGGTGCGCCTCGACAGCGGGGTGACATCAATTGCGATCTGGTCCTTGCCGCGGTCGGGGAACAATCGCAGCCGGCCGTCGGTGCCCAGCCGGGCATCGAGACCCGCGAGGAGCGGATCGTGGTCGACGCGCAGATGCGCACCTCGGTCGAGGGCGGGTACGCGGCCGGCGACGTCGCGCTGGCCTGGAACAACAGCGCCGGGGTCTCGGCGGCGTGGGACGGCGTGCTCGGCTTCTGGTCGACCATCGGCACCGCGACGCCGAAGTATCACGCCTGGGGCGACGGCCACCAGCACAGTCGGCTGATCGAGCGCGACGGCGGCTTCACAGTCTGGTACGAGTCGGACGGGGTGGCCGTCGGAGTGCTCACAATGAATGCCGACGACGACTACGACCGCGCGGAAGACCTTATCCGCCAGGGCAAACCGGTTCCCGTCGGCATGCCGTGAAGGTGCCGGACCCGGACGGGCGCGCGGCCCGGCCCGCGCACCCTTCTCTAAGAATCTGGCTAGGCTTTCTGCAAACTTGTTCGCGTCGGTGTGCAGCGTCACAGGCTGCGCATAACTTGCCGCGTAGTCAATTAGTGTTATGGCACACTAGCAGTGGATATGACAACGGGGAAGCGGGCAGCGGGGCGACGAAGTGTGACCGGTATGACCACGAGACGCCGGTCCACCGGTGAGCACAGCAAACTAACCGGGTGATTCTTGAGGTACCGCCGCGCCGGCGGCCTACGGGTGCGCACAGCCGTTATACAGGGAAAACACATGGCACACAACGAAATCCGGCCCTCTGGCGGCGGGATTCGGCCTGGGCCATGGCAGCACCCCGACCTGCGAGTTAGGATTGACTAAGTTGGCATGTCAGGCGGTGTTTGTCATATCGTTTTCAGCACTTGTTGCGAGTGGGACAGGGCCGCCGTTCAGCGCTGCACGTCGGCACCTCCATCGCGAGATCGACAAGGCCGAAGGGGCCCAGCCCGCTACCTCGGTAGGGTGCGGCGCCGTCGGCGCCATCCAGGCTGCCATCCAGAAGACTTCGCGAAGGGTCAGGTGCGAATGACGCCCAGCAGTGTCGGGCTGTACAACCCCGCGTTCGAGCACGACGCGTGCGGTGTGGCGATGGTCGCGGACATGCACGGACGCCGGAGCCGTGACATCGTCGACAAGGCCATCACAGCCCTGCTGAACCTGGAGCACCGCGGCGCCGCGGGCGCCGAGCCGCACAGTGGCGACGGAGCGGGCATCCTGATTCAGGTTCCCGATCAATTCCTGCGCGCCGTCGTCGAATTCGACCTGCCGGCCGAGGGCAGCTACGCCACCGGTATCGCGTTTCTGCCGCAGTCGTCCAAGGACGCCGCTGCGGCGTGCGAGGCTGTGGAGAAAATCGCCGCAGCCGAGGGCCTGGAGGTGCTGGGCTGGCGTGACGTGCCGACCGACGACTCGTCGCTGGGCGCGCTGTCGCGCGATGCGATGCCGACGTTCCGGCAGCTCTTCATCGCCGGTGCCTCCGGGATGGACCTGGAGCGACGGGCCTACGTGGTGCGCAAGCGCGCTGAGCATGAACTCGGCACAAAGGGTCCCGGCCAGGACGGGCCCGGCCGCGAAACCGTCTATTTCCCAAGCCTTTCCGGCCAGACCCTCTGCTACAAGGGGATGCTGACCACGCCGCAGCTGAAGGCGTTCTATCTGGATCTGCAGGACGACCGGCTCGAGAGCGCGATGGGCATCGTGCACTCCCGGTTCTCCACCAACACCTTCCCGTCCTGGCCGCTGGCCCATCCGTTCCGGCGGATCGCGCACAACGGTGAGATCAACACCGTCACCGGCAACGAGAACTGGATGCGGGCCCGCGAGGCGCTGATCCGCACCGACATATTCGGCTCACCCGGGGACGTCGAGAAGCTGTTTCCGATCTGCACCCCGGGCGCGTCGGACACCGCGAGGTTCGACGAGGTCCTCGAGTTCCTGCACCTGGGCGGCCGCAGTCTGCCGCACGCGGTGCTGATGATGATCCCCGAAGCGTGGGAGCGCCACGAGTCGATGGATCCCGCGCGTCGCGCGTTCTACGAGTACCACGCCTCGCTGATGGAGCCGTGGGACGGTCCGGCATCGGTGTGCTTCACCGACGGCACCGTGATCGGCGCGGTCCTGGACCGCAACGGCCTTCGGCCCTCCCGGATCTGGGTCACCGACGACGGTCTGGTCGTGATGGCCTCGGAGGCCGGCGTGCTGGAACTGGACCCGTCCACCGTGGTGCGCCGGATGCGGCTGCAGCCGGGCCGGATGTTCCTGGTGGACACCGCCCAGGGCCGCATCGTGTCCGACGAGGAGATCAAGGCCGAGCTGGCCGCCCAGCACCCCTACCAGGAATGGCTGAACGCCGGCCTGACCCCGCTCGAGGACCTGCCGCAGGGCAACTACGTACGGATGCCGCACCACCGGGTGGTGTTGCGCCAGCAAGCTTTCGGCTACACCTACGAGGAGCTCAACCTGCTGGTGGCGCCGATGGCCCGCAGCGGGGTCGAGGCGCTCGGCTCGATGGGCACCGACACCCCCGTCGCGGTGCTCTCCCAGCGGCCGCGGATGCTG